>NZ_DATCNW010000089.1:0-2736 GCF_036565025.1 Pengzhenrongella sp. | reverse complement strand
CGGCCGACAAGTTCAACGGGGCACCGGTCAGCGTCGGCCAGCACGAGGCCTTCGTGTGGACGATCTCGAAGGTCCACTGCACCGGCGCCACGTGCACCGCGTCGATGGTCTCCGGTGGCGGTTTGCACTACGCCTTGACCTCGGACGGGTCGCGGTGGACCGCCAAGTCCGAGGTCGGCCATGCTGCCTGCGGACCGAACGACTCACAGACCAACGATTTCGTCGCCACGGTGACCTTCAGGCCGACAACCACATCCTCGAGGCCGAAGACGTTCGTCGGGAAGTTCGAGGAGGTCCTCACGGGGGCGTGCCTCCCGGGCGGCGGCCATGTGTCAGCCACGCTGACGATGCGGCGGGCCTGACGCCCGGCCGACCTATGGTGTCAGCGACCACAAGCGGAGGGGTCTACATGACCACGGGGCGATGGTGCGGACGTCGGCAAGCACACCACGTCGCCGGCGATCAGCCGGCGACGTGGTGTGGGAGTTGGTCAGTAGGAGCAGTACGCGTAACCGGAGATGAAGCTGCCCCACCCGGTGATCGCGTTGTTGTTCAGGTCGGCCCACTGGTAGTAGTCCACGACCCGGTAGTACGTCGAGTAGTACGTGCCGCCGTACCAGTAGCCCGGGTCGACGGTGATGGTGTACTTGCCGTAGCTCGGCTGGCCGCTCAACCACGCCCAACTGCCCGACCCGCTTGACGTCGCCGCGCCGCTCTCGTAGTTGTAGGACCGGTAGGTCGTCCATTGCCCGTTGACCCATTTCTGCACGACCGGCGCCCAGTGCACGTTCTGGTAGCCGCCGTTCAGTGACGTCATGGCCGGCGCGTTTGCGATGACCCGGTTGTCTGGGCACGACCAGCCGCGGTCGGAGACAGTGCCCGTTGCCGCGTCCGCCGATCCGGCGCCGGCGAGCAGGCCGCCCCCGAGTGCTGTCGCCACGAGCAGGATCGTCGCGGCGCTGTGGCGCATCCGGTGGGTCATTGCCGATTTGATCGTCATCGTCTCGTCCTTTCCTCGTGCCCCCGTCCTGATCGGTGGCGTGGGAGGAGCGTCGCCTGTGACCCTGATCAGGTTCTTACCGCGGGCTTAAGGCCCCGGTACCTTGGAACCGACGCCGGGAGGTGGGGTCGATGGACATGCTCGATTTCCGGGTTCTCGGCCCGGTTTCGGTCATTCGTGACGGCGCGGAAGTCGCGCTCGGCGGGTTCAAACGACGAAGTCTTCTCGCGCTCCTGCTCGCCTCCGGGGGCCGCGTGGTCTCGACGCCCTCGATCGTCGACGCCCTCTGGGAAGACGAGCCGCCGCAGAGCGTCGTCTCCTCCATCCAGGTGTCGGTCTCAGTCCTCCGCGCCGCCTTCGGCGAGCGCAACCATGCCGGTCTACTCCAGACCGTGCCACCTGGTTACCGGCTGGTCCTCGCCCCGGGCCAGAGCGACCTTGACCGGTTCCGCGGGGAGTGCGCCGCGGGCCGCCGGGAAGAGGCGGCTGGCCGGGCCGCGACCGCTGCCGGGCACTACCGCCGCGCGCTCGGCGAGTGGTCCGGACGCGCGTTCGAGGACCTGGCCGGGCTACGGTTCGCCGACGAGCTCGCGACCCAGCTGGAAGAGGAGCGGCTTGCGACGCTCGACGCGCGGATCCGCGCCGATCTCGGCCAAGGCGCACACCACGATCTCGTGGCCGAACTCGCCGGCCTCGTCGACGCCTACCCGCTGCGCGAGTCATTCTGGCGGTACCTTCTTCTCGCGCTGTACCGCTGCGATCGCCAGGCCGACGCACTCGCCGCGTACCGCCGCCTTCGGGCCCACCTCCTTGACGAGCTGGGCGTCGAACCCAGCGCGCAGGTGCGCCAACTCGAGCGGCAGATCCTTGCTCAGGACCCGGCGCTCGACCTCCCGGCAGCCGGCACGGCAGGCCAGGCGGCCACCGAACGCGGGGACTTCGGCCTGGCACCCGCGGTTCTCGAGTTCGCCGACGGCGTACGCAGGCCGGTGCC
This sequence comes from Pengzhenrongella sp., assembly GCF_036565025.1. Lineage (NCBI taxonomy): Bacteria > Bacillati > Actinomycetota > Actinomycetes > Micrococcales > Pengzhenrongella > Pengzhenrongella sp. Next base: position 742 of record NZ_DATCNW010000089.1, on the reverse strand, counting down.
GCCGACCGGCCTGCGCATCGGCCGGGACGTGAGCAACGACGTCGTGATCGACGACACCATGGTCAGCCGCAGGCATGCCGTCGTGGCGCCGACCGCAGCTGGGTACGCGTTCGTCGACCTCCACTCGACGAACGGCAGCCGGATCGCCGGACAACTCGTCGTAGGCGAGCAGATGCTGGCACACGGCGTCGAGATCTCCATCGGCTCGGCGAGGCTACGGTTCCTGATGACGCAGGGGGCGCCATGACAAGCGTTGGCTACCAGGTCGTCGGGCGAGTAGCCACCGCGGGCGGCGCCGTGGTGTGGCAGGCGCGGGACGTGTACGGCGTGGTCGAGGACGGCGAGCGGGCCCGCCGCTTGTAGTCGACCGCCGACATGGGCGTGGTCTAGGGTCGCGCCCAGTCACCGACATCGGAGGGTCCGGTATGCAGGCAATCGCGGGTTACACGCTGCTGGGGCGGTTGGGGTCGGGGACGTCGGGCACGGTGTGGAAGGCCCACGATGACGCGCTGGACCGGGTTGTGGCGATCAAGGCGCTGGATGCGCCGAGCGCGGAGTCGCGGGCGCAGTGGCGCAGTGAGGCGCAGGTGCTGGCCGCGCTGGATGACCCGCACCTGGTCGCCGTGTACGGCTACGCCGAGAACGCCGAGGGCGCCTACATCATCGAGGAATGGGTCGACGGTGCCCCGCTGACCGCTGTGCTCAGCGCCGGGCCGTTGTCCGCCGCGCAGGCCCTGGGCGT
>NZ_DATCNW010000088.1:0-14207 GCF_036565025.1 Pengzhenrongella sp. | reverse complement strand
CCACGGCGGAGCCGGTCGCCCGCCGGGCCCGCCGCACCGGACCGGCCACCCAGAACGCGATTCCGGCGACGACCAGCGCCACGAGCACCACGATCGCGGCGACCTCGCCCGCGCTCAGGCCCAGGTCCGCCGTCGAGGCATTCTCGAACAGTGAGTTGAACCAGTCGTACAGGCGCGCGAGCAGGCTCCGACCCTGGTGGTAGATCGGGTTCGCCAGCTCGTCGGTGGCCCACCGGCGCGCCGTCGAGGCGTCCGGCACCACCGGGACGTCGAGGAGCTCCCGCGCGAGCGCCGTCACGCCGCGCTCTCACCCGCCGCACGGGCCAGCTCGACGTCGAGGCCCTCCCGGCGCATCCGGACGTCGATGTACAGCAGCGCGACGACGCCCGAGAGGAAGACCGTGGTGAGCGTCAGCCCGATGATGTTCGCGACCCCCAGCAGGGCGAGGCTCACGAACGAGGTGGGGTCATGGATCGCGAGGCCCACGATGAGGGTGGCCGGCGACTGGATCAGTGCGACGACGATGCTGACCATGATCGAGGTCAGCAGGTAGATCCCGAGCAGGCGCCAGAAGCTGCCGCGGGTGAGCCGCCAGCCGCGCTTGATCGCCGAGCCGAGCCCCGCGCCCTCGAGCATGATCGCGGGCGAGATCAGCAGGGTGCGGATGCCGAGCCAGATGCCGCCCACGAAGAGCGCGAGGGCGCCCAGCACCCCCACCACGACCGCGAGGGCCTGCGCGTTGTGCGTTGCGGCCAGCACGACGACGCCGACCAGCGCGGCGAAGACGATCAGTTCCGCGAGCGCGAGGCCGACGGTGAACGCGACCACCAGCGCGACGCGGCCGCGGTACCCGCGCCACACCTCGGCGAGGGTCACCGACTGCCCCAGCACCGAGCGGCTCACCGAGACGATGAGCAGGCCGGTGAGGACGGTGGTGGCCACCGAGGTCGCGGGCACGGCCAGGATCTGGGCGGCGGCCGGGCCGAGCTGGTCGGCGACTCCGAGTTTGCCGGTCGGGTCCAGGGTGGTCGTCAGGTCCCCGAGCGAGCCGGAGATCAGCCCGCCGACGTACCACTGGAACACCGTCTCGAGCGCGACCGTGATCGCCACGACCACGGCGGTGAGGCCGAACATGACCCGCGGGTTGGCCCGGATGGCGCGGAACGCGCCGTCGAGGATCTCGCCGAGGCCGAGTGGGCGAAGGGGGATGATCCCGGGCTGCGCGGCCGGCGCCCGGTACACCGGCTGCTGGCCGTAGCCGGGCGAGCTCCCATAGCCGTACGCGGCCGGCGGCGGTGGTGGCGGGGAGGTCGGTGGGGCGATCGGTGGCGGCAGGACCGGTGCCGGTGCCGGGCTGTCGGCCGGCTGCCACGACGGACCGCCCGTCGGCGAGGCCCAGCCGGGCGTCGTGGGAGTGTCGTCAGGGCTTGTCATCGTGCGCTGCTCCCTCATGATCGCGCGGCGCGGCGCGGGGCCGCTGCGGCGACCCCCATCGTGCCATGCGCGGACCCGTCCCGAAGGGCTTCGCGAGCGACCTCCGGGACCTCATCGAGCGGGCTCGCACCTGCTCGAACGCACAAGATGACACGATGGGGTCATGAAGGGTCGAGTGCTGGTGGTCGACGACGATGTCGCGCTCTCCGAGATGATCGGAATCGTCCTGCGGTCGGAGGGTTTTGAGCCGTTCTTCTGCGCGGACGGTGACCAGGCGCTGGCGGCCTTCCGCAGCACCACCCCGGACCTCGTGCTGCTCGACCTCATGCTGCCCGGCAAGGACGGCATCGAGGTGTGCTCGCTGATCCGTGCCGAGTCCGGGGTCCCGATCGTGATGCTCACCGCGAAGAGCGACTCGGTCGATGTGGTCCTCGGACTGGAGTCCGGGGCGGACGACTACATCTCCAAGCCGTTCAAGCCCAAGGAACTCGTCGCGCGGGTGCGCGCCCGGCTGCGGCGCAGCGACGAGATCACCCCTGAGCACCTGGCGATCGGCGACCTCGAGGTCGACGTCACCGGCCACCGCGTGACCCGCGGCGACGTCCCGATCTCGCTGACCCCGCTCGAGTTCGACCTCCTGGTCGCCCTGGCTCGCAAGCCGTGGCAGGTCTTCACGCGTGAGGTGCTGCTCGAACGGGTCTGGGGCTATCGGCACGCCGCGGACACCCGGCTGGTGAACGTGCACGTCCAGCGGCTTCGCTCGAAGGTCGAGGCCGACCCGGAGCGACCGGAGATCGTGGTGACCGTGCGTGGCGTCGGCTACAAGGCGGGCGCGACTTCCCGGTGAGCCGGTTCTGGCGCCGCACCCGCGTCCGCGTCATGCTGGCGTCGCGGGCGCTGGCCCGCGGCTGGCGCACGTCTCTGCAGGTCCGGGTCATCACCTCGACCCTCGTCCTCGGTTTCGTGACGGTCCTCGCGCTCGGCGGCTACCTGTCCGACCGGATTCGCGACGGCATGTTCAACCAGCGGCTCGAGGAGATCCTCGACGAGAGCGCGCGCTCGACCCGGCAGGCCCAGGACACCTTCGACGCGGCTCCCGCGAACACCCAGCTGCAGCAGCTGTTCGTCGACCTCGTGCAGGCGCTGCAGGTCGGCGGGACCGGGCAGCGCGACGTGTTCATCCAGCGTCCGGCCAACTCCGCCGGTGCGGGCGCGTCGGTGTTCGTCAGCCCGGTCGTCTCCGACGAGCGGCTCGTCCCGCTGATCAGCGACGAGCTGCGGCGCAAGGTCTCCGAGGGCAAGGGGCAGCGCTGGCAGTCGGTCGCGATCCCGGTCGGCAGCCCCGTCGGCTCGAAGGTGGAGCCCGGGTTGATGGTCGGTTCGACGGTCGGCGTGCCCGGTACCGGCTCCTACGACCTGTACTACCTGTACTCCCTCGCCCCGCAGCAGGAGACCCTCGACCTGCTACAGCGCACCCTCGCGATCGGCGCCTTCACGCTCGTGGCGCTGCTGGGGGCGATGACCTGGCTGGTCACCCGCCAGACCGTGCTCCCAGTGCGCATCGCGGCCCGGGTCGCCGAGCGCCTCGCCGACGGGCACCTCACCGAGCGGATGACGGTGCGGGGCCAGGACGAGATGGCGACCCTCGCCCGCTCGTTCAACGAGATGGCCGAGTCGCTCGGCGTGCAGCTGAACCGCATGGAGGAGCTCTCCGCGCTGCAGCGCCGGTTCGTCGCGGACGTCTCGCACGAGCTGCGCACCCCGCTCACCACGATCCGGATGGCCGGGGAGGTCCTGCACGGCGCGCGGGACGGCTTCGACCCGGCGATCAAGCGGTCCGCCGAGCTGCTCACCCAACAGCTCGACAGGTTCGAGGACCTGCTCGCCGACCTGCTCGAGATCAGCCGGTTCGACGCCGGCGCCGCCATGCTCGACGCCGAGGGCCAAGACGTGCGCGACGTCGTCGCCGCCGCCGTCGAGCAGGCGATGCCGCTCGCGGTGAACAAGGGGTCCTGGGTGCACGTGACGATGCCCGACACGCGCTGCACCGCCGACATCGACCCGCGCCGGGTCGAGCGCATCCTGCGGAACCTGCTGGTGAACGCCATCGAGCACGCCGAGGGCAGCAGCGTCGAGGTGACGGTCGCCGCGAACACGCGCGCGGTCGCGGTGACGGTGCGCGACCGGGGCGTCGGCATGACCCAGGACGAGGCCGAGCACGTGTTCGACCGGTTCTGGCGCGCGGACCCCGCGCGCGCCCGCACGATGGGCGGCACCGGGCTGGGCCTGGCGATCTCGCTCGAGGACGCCCACCTGCACGGCGGCTGGCTCGAGGCGTGGGGGCGGCCCGGGCGCGGCGCCTGCTTCCGGCTCACCCTGCCGCGTCGCGCCGGGATCCAGCTCTCGGCCTCCCCGCTCCCGCTGGTGCCCGCGCCCGACGAGGTCCTGCCCGACGTCGGCCCGCCGCGTCGCGGGACGTCCGACCCGGCCGGCCTGCCGGTTCTCGACCACCTGGAGAACCGATGACCGCCCGCCGGGCGCGGCTCGGCCGGGGGCTGGGTGCGGTGCTGGTGGCGCTGGCGCTCGCGGGTTGCGCGGCGCTGCCGATGTCGGGTCCCGTCGGTAACGGTGACGGTGCGGTCGACGAGCCCGGCTCGGTGTTCCCGCTCGCGTACAGCCCGGCGTCGGACGCGGAGCCGCAGGCCATCGTGCAGGGCTTCCTCGCGGCGGGTGCAGCCGGGCTCGGCGACAACTACGCCGTCGCGCGGCAGTACCTCGGCGGGAAGGCACGCACCTCGTGGCAGCCCACCCAGGGCGTCGTCGTCTACTCGGTGGCGGGCACGCTCACCTTCCGCAAGAGCGGCGTGAACCAGGTGAGCGTCTCGCTGCCGGTGGTCGCGACGGTCGACGCCGACGGGCGCTACACGGAGAGCTCGCCGGGCGCGCGGCAGGATGCCGCCTTCGACCTCGTGAAGAGCGCTGCCGGCCAGTGGCGGATCTCCGGCCTGGACGACGGCGTGCTGCTCTCCGAGCCGATCTTCAACTCCGTGTACCGGGCCACGCCGCTGTACTTCCTGACCCCGGCCCGCGACATGCTCGTGCCCGAGGTGCGCTGGTTCCCGCAGCGCAACGCGGCGGCCTACGCGGTGCGCGCCCTGCTGGAGGGCCCCTCGCCGTGGCTCCGCGACGCCGTGACCACGGCGTTCCCGGAGGGCACCCGGCTCGCGGTGGAGTCGGTCCCGATCGACGCCGCGGGCACCGCGACCGTGGACCTGACCGCGGCGGTGGCCTCCGCGGGCGCCACGGACCGCGCGCTGCTCAAGGCGCAGCTGGCCCAGGTGCTCCGGCTCAGCCGGATCCGCGCGGTGAACGTGACGATCGCCGGACTGCCGATGCCGGACCCGGCGGCCAAGGTGGTGGCGCGCGACCCGGCGCCGTCGGGCAACCTCGAGCTGCTCAGCGGCGGACGGCTGCTGCGGCTCTCCGGCAGCGCGCTGCAGCCCGTGAAGACGGTCGGCCCGTTGGCGGGTCTGAACCCCCGGAACCCCGCGAGCGGCGCGAACGGCGTGCCGCAGGTCGCGCTGGCCGGACCGGACCGGCTCGTGGTCGCCCAGCAGGGTCGCCGGATACGCACGCTGCTGCGGGGCGAGCACCTGCTCGCGCCGTCCGTCGACCGGCTCGGCTGGGTGTGGTCCGGACCCTCGATCGGCCCGGGCGAGCTCACCGTCGCCCGCGCGGACGGCACGGTCCTGGTGGTCGACGTCGACTGGCTCGAGGGACGCGAGATCCGCTCGATCCGGGTCTCCCGGGACGGCACCCGGATCGCGGTCGTCTCGACCGGTCCGGACGGGCCGACGGTCGACCTCGCCGGCATCGTCCGGGACGACTCCGGCACGCCGCAGCGCCTCGGCGAGCGTGTGCGGGTCGGGGCCAGGCTGACCGATGCCACCCGCGTCGTGTGGGTCGACGAGGCGACCCTCGCCGTGCTGGGCACGAGCGGCGCCATGACCGGCCCGACCATGCACCTGGTGCCCATCACCGGGCGCACCACGGCGCTTCCGCCCGTCGAGGGTGCGGTGTCGATCGCGGCGGGCAAGGGCGAGCGGACGCTGTATCTCGGCACCGCGGACCGGGTGCTGTTCACCTTGCAGGGCACGAGCTGGGTCAAGGTCGCGATGAACGTGACCGACCCCACCTTCCCGGGCTGACACCTCCTCCACAGCCGGTCCCGCGCGGCGCCCGACGGCGGGCGAGTTCGGCGGATACTCACCCGGCGGTGCGCGGGCGCGAGCAGGGCCGTGCGGCGTGGGCAGGGGGTGAGTCGTGAGCGGGGCAGCGGCAGCGGGTGGGGCGCCGGATCGGCGCGCCGGTCCGGCGGCGCGCACGCGGGCGCTCGCGGCCGCGGCGCGGGACCTGGCCCGGCTCGTGCTGCCGGTCGAGTGCGCGGGCTGCGGGACGCTCGACGTCGTGCTGTGCACCCGGTGCGCCGCCCTGCTGACCGGCGCGCCGTGGCGCTGCGAGGCGTCCGCGCCCCGGCTGGACCCGATGGACGGGCGGCTTCCGCTCCCGGTCTGGGCGCTCACCGCGTATACCGGGGCGGTGCGCGAGCTCGTCGTCGCGTGGAAGGACCGCGGGCGCGCCGACCTCACCGGCATCCTCACCGGTGCGCTCGCCGCCGGGGCGACCGACGTCGCGCACGTGCTGCTCGGTGCGCGCCTCGCGCCGCTGCCGCTGCTCGTGGTGCCGGCCCCGTCCGCCGCCCGGGCCCGACGCCGGCGCGGCGCTGACCTGGTCGGTCTGCTGGCCCTCGCGGTGGCGGGGTCGTGCGAGCAGGCGGGCCTGCCGGCCCGCGCGGCACTGGTGCTCGCCCAACGGCGCGGGATGCGTGACCAGGTCGGGCTCGGTGCCCGCGCGCGCGGCCGGAACCTCGGTGGTGGCATCCGGTGGCGCGCGGGGGCCGCCGGCCCCGTTCCGGGCCAACCGGTGCTGCTGGTCGACGACGTGCTCACCACCGGTTCGACCCTTGCGGCGTGCGAGCGCGGCGCCCGGGAGGCGGGCGGCGTCGTCGTCGGCGCGCTCACGCTCGCGGTCACCCCGCCACCGGGCGGTTTTCGCTCGCAACGGCCGTCCGGGATCGAATGACACCGATGAACGGACGGCATCTGCCGGGAAAACAGGGGGTGATTCCTGGGTTCAGCCGGATGGCCGAGCCATTCGTTGGAGGCACGCTCACGGGAGGGTTACGGTTGAGGCAAGGTCGTGACAAGGACCGCTGTACCGGGATCGTGACTGACCTGCCGGAGGCCCTTGTGATGGCTGTGGGAGGAGGTGTGGCCGTACCGCCCTGCGGGGCGGAATCGCACGTCCATCTGGCGGCCAGGAAATGTGCCGCCAAAGATTTCCGGAGGTCCGCATGGAGATCGTCGTCGTTGGTCGGCATACCGAACTGCCTGAGAAGTTCCGTCTGCACGTGGAAGACAAGCTCGCCAAGATCGGTCAGCTGGCGCCCACCGCGCAGCGGGTCGACGTCGAGGTCACCCACGAGAAGAACCCACGGCTATCCGGCATCTCCGAACGGGTAGAGCTCACAGTGCGCGACAAGGGTCCTGTCGTGAGGGCCGAGGCTTCGGCGGACGACTGGTACGCCGCGCTCGACCTCGCGACCACCAAGCTCCTGGAACGGCTGCGCCGATCGCGCGACCGTCGCAAGGACCACCGCAACAACACCCCCCTCGCACCCGTGGACGTGCGCCCACCGGCGCCACTTCCCCCCGTCCTGCCCGCACCGGTGCGCGGCGAGGCGGTCGAGCACACGCTCGGCGACTCACCCGTCGTGATCCGCGAGAAGGTGCACGAGGCGACGCCGATGACGGTGGACGACGCCCTGTACGAGATGGAGATGGTCGGGCACGACTTCTTCCTGTTCATCGACGCCGAGACGGCGCAGCCGTCGGTCGCCTACCGGCGGCACGGCTGGAGCTACGGCGTGATCAAGCTCGACAACTCGGTGACGAGGTCCGGCGCCTCGAACGCCGGTCACCGGATCGCAGGCTAAGCCCGCCGAGCGCGCGACCGACGCGCGCGGGGACGGCACTGTCGGTGCGGGGCGGGAGGATGGGCACCATGCCCGCCTCCCGCCCCGTCGACGTACTCACCCTGCGCCAGGCGCGGCGCATCGCGCTCGGCGCGCAGGGCCTCGACCGGCCGCGACCGCCGCCGGGGACGGCGATCACGATGCGCCACCTCCAGCAGGTGGTGATGCGCACCGGCCTGCTGCAGATCGACTCGGTGAACGTGCTCGCGCGCGCCCACCTGATGCCGCTCTACTCGCGCCTGGGCGCCTACGACCCGGCCCTGCTCGATCGCGCGTCGGGCACCGCGCCGCGCCGGCTCGTGGAGTACTGGGGGCACATGGCCTCCTACGTGCCGCCCAGCACCTACCGGCTCCTGGAGTGGCGCCAGCGGCAGTACCGCACCGAGGCGTGGGGCGCGATCAGCGGCGTCGAGCTCGCGCACTCGGGCGTCGTGGCCGAGATCCGGGACGTGATCGCCGCGCGGGGGCCGATGACGGCGAGCGAGGTGCACGAGCTGTACGCCGCGGACCACCCGCGGACCACCACGGAATGGGGCTGGAACTGGACGGTCGCCAAGCGCGCCCTGGAGTTCCTCTTCTTCACCGGGGAGGTCACCTCGGCCCGCCGCAACGCGGCCTTCGAGCGCTGCTACGACCTCACCACGCGCGTGCTGCCCCCCGACGTCCTGGCCGCGCCCCCGATCGCCGACGACGACGCGGTGCGCGCCCTGGTGGAGATCTCCGCACGCGCGCACGGCGTGGGCTCGATCCGCTGCCTGGCCGATTACTTCCGGCTGCGCCAGGGGCCCGCCCGGCGCGCGGTCGACGAGCTCGTCGAGCTGGGCGTGCTGCTGCCCGTGCGGGTCACCGGCTGGGACCGCGAGGCGTTCTGGCACGCGGACGCGCGCCGCCCCCGCGCGGCCACCGCCCGCACGCTGCTCAGCCCGTTCGACCCACTCGTTTTCGAGCGCCGCCGGCTCGAGGAGCTGTTCGGGATGCACTACCGGATCGAGATCTACGTGCCCGCGGCCCAGCGCGTGCACGGCTACTACGTCCTGCCGTTCCTGGTCGGGGAGATGCTTGTCGCCCGGGTGGACCTCAAGGCGGACCGTTCGGCGCGCGTGCTGCGGGTGCTGGCGGCGCACCGCGAGGAGGGCGCCCCGCCGCGCATGCCCGTCGAGCTCGCGGCCGAGTTGCGCGAGCTGGCCGGATGGCTCGGGATGGACGACGTCGTGGTCGCCGCTCCCCGTCGCGGGGACCTCGCAGCGGACCTTTCCGCTGCGCTCCGGGCGTAACCACGCGCGGCGGTTCGCCGAAAACCCGACGGGTACCCCGGATCACGCGGTCGCTCACATACGATGAAGGTTGATCCGTTCGGCCGACCGGCCGACCGACTCCAACACCATGGGAGTTCTGCGTGCCTGCGATCCTCGAGAAGGTCCTGCGCTTCGGCGAGGGCCGGATCGTCAAGAAGCTGTCCGGCATGGCCCAGCAGGTCAACGCGCTCGAGGACAGCTTCACCGCGCTGTCCGATGCGGAGCTGCGCGAGGAGACGGACCGGTTCAAGGCCCGCATCGCCGACGGCGAGACCCTGGACGACCTGCTGCCCGAGGCCTTCGCGGCCGTCCGGGAGGCCGCGCGGCGCACGCTCGGCCAGCGGCACTTCGACGTCCAGCTGATGGGCGCCGCGGCGCTGCACCTCGGCAACATCGCCGAGATGAAGACCGGTGAGGGCAAGACCCTGGTCGCGACGGCGCCCGCGTACCTCAACGCGCTCGGCGGCAAGGGCGTGCACATCGTCACCGTCAACGACTACCTGGCGAGCTACCAGGCCGAGCTGATGGGGCGCATCTTCCGGTTCCTGGGCCTGACGAGCGGCGTCATCCTCTCCGGCCAGACCCCCGCGGAGCGCCGCGAGCAGTACGCGGCCGACATCACCTACGGCACGAACAACGAGTTTGGCTTCGACTACCTGCGCGACAACATGGCGTGGAGCACCGACGAGCTCGTCCAGCGGGGCCACTCCTTCGCGATCGTCGACGAGGTCGACTCGATCCTCATCGACGAGGCGCGCACCCCGCTGATCATCTCCGGACCCGCCTCCGGCGACGCGAACCGGTGGTACGCCGAGTTCGCGAAGGTCGTCAAGCGGCTGCAGCCCGACCGGGACTACGAGGTCGACGAGAAGAAGCGCACCGTCGGCGTGCTCGAGCCCGGCATCGAGCGGGTCGAGGACTACCTCGGCATCGAGAACCTGTACGAGTCCCTGAACACCCCGCTGATCGGCTTCCTGAACAACGCCATCAAGGCCAAGGAGCTGTTCAAGCGGGACAAGGACTACGTCGTGCTCGAGGGCGAGGTGCTCATCGTCGACGAGCACACGGGCCGCATGCTGCCCGGGCGCCGGTACAACGAGGGCATGCACCAGGCCATCGAGGCCAAGGAGAACGTGGTCATCAAGGCCGAGAACCAGACTCTCGCCACGATCACGCTGCAGAACTACTTCCGCCTGTACAGCAAGCTCGCCGGCATGACCGGTACCGCCGACACCGAGGCGGCCGAGTTCCAGGGCACCTACAAGCTCGGCGTGGTGCCCATCCCGACGAACAAGCCGATGCGGCGCCTGGACCAGGGCGACCTCGTCTACAAGAACGAGACCGGCAAGTTCGACGCCGTCGTCGCCGACATCGTCGAGCGGCACGCGGCGGGCCAGCCCGTCCTGGTCGGCACGACCAGCGTGGAGAAGAGCGAGCTGCTCTCCAGCAAGCTCAAGAAGCAGGGCGTGCCGCACGAGGTCCTCAACGCCAAGCAGCACGCGCGGGAGGCGTCGATCATCGCCCAGGCCGGGCGCAAGGGCGCGGTCACGGTCGCGACCAACATGGCCGGCCGCGGTACCGACATCATGCTCGGCGGCAACGCCGAGTTCATGGCCGTCTCGGACCTCGCCGCGCGCGGCCTGGACCCGGCCGAGCAGCCGGACGACTACGAGGCCGCCTGGCCGGACGCACTCGCGAAGGCGACCGAGGCGGTCGCCGCGGAGCACGACGAGGTCGTCGAGCTCGGCGGGCTGTACGTGCTCGGCACCGAGCGGCACGAGTCCCGGCGCATCGACAACCAGCTGCGCGGGCGGTCCGGGCGCCAGGGCGACCCGGGGGAGTCCCGGTTCTACCTGTCCCTCCAGGACGACCTGATGCGGCTGTTCAACTCCCAGATGGCCGAGTCCCTGATGACCCGCGCCGGGTTCCCGGACGATCTGCCGCTCGAGTCGAAGATCGTCACCCGCGGGATCGCCAGCGCGCAGTCCCAGGTCGAGGGCCGCAACTTCGAGATCCGCAAGAACGTCCTGAAGTACGACGACGTGCTGTCCCGCCAGCGGTCGGTCATCTACGCCGAGCGCCGCCGCGTGCTCGAGGGCGAGGACATGGCCGAGCAGATCCAGCACTTCGCGACCGACGTCGTCGGCGCGTATGTCGAGGGCGCCACGTCCGAGGGCAACCCGGAGACCTGGGACCTGGACGCGCTGTGGACCGCGCTCAAGGGCGTGTACCCGGTCTCGATCACCTCCGAGGAGGTCATCGAGCAGGCCGGCGGGCCGACCCGCATCTCTCCGGAGCTGTTGAAGACCGAGGTCGTCAGCGACGCGCAGCACGCCTACGCCGCGCGCGAGGAGCTCATCGGCGCCGAGAACATGCGCCAGCTCGAGCGCCGCGTGGTGCTGAGCGTGCTCGACCGCAAGTGGCGCGAGCACCTGTACGAGATGGACTACCTCAAGGAGGGCATCGGCCTGCGGGCGATGGCCCAGCGCGACCCGCTCGTGGAGTACCAGCGCGAGGGCTTCCAGCTGTTCGGGGCGATGACCGACGCCATCAAGGAGGAGTCGGTCAGCTACCTGTTCAACCTCGAGGTCAAGGTCGCCGAGCCCGAGGACGAGACCCCGGTCCTGACGGCCGAGTCGGCCGCGCAGGCAGCCCTCGGCGCCGGTGCCAAGCTGTCCACGCCCTCGGCCGACGCCGAGCCCGCGCCGGCCGACGACGAGGCCAGTACGCCTACCACCCGCCGGGAGGCCAAGGGCCCGACGTCGGGCCGCCGAGCCGCCGGCACGCTCGTCGCGAAGGGCCTCGACGGCCCCGACCGCAGCGCGCCGCTGCAGTACTCGGCCCCCACGGTCGACGGTGACGCCGCCCTGCCGGACCTCGCCGACGACGACGGTTCGGCCCCGCCCGCCCGCGCCGCCGGTACCGGTCGCGCCGTGGCCGCCGAGGCCCTGAACCGCGACGAGCGCCGCAAGGCCGAACGCGCCGCCCGCAAGAAGCGCTGAGCCGATCCCGAGCCGACCACTCCCGAGTTGTCAGCCCGAGCGCCCGGTATAGCCCGCGCTCGGGCTGACACATCGACTCCGTGGGGATGTGTCAGCCGCGGCGCGGTGGGGGGCCCGCGCTGCGGCTGACACGTCGGGGGGTGCGGTCAGCCGATCTCCATGGCGGTGGCGCGCCACTGGCCGCGGTGGGCCTCGAGCCGGACCGCGACGGCACGCACCCGCGGACCGTCCTCGACGATGACGCTCGCCTCGGCCGCGTCGTCGCCGAGGCGGCACAGCCGGATCCGGCGGATCGCGGCTCGGTGGCTGGTGTCGCGCTGCCCCAGCACGCGCTGGGTCAGCTCCGAGCGCACCGCGAGCTGGTCGTAGATCTCCGGGGAGACCCAGCGGGCGAGCTGGGCGAGCGGTCGCGCCCCGCGCAGGGCCTCGACGGCGGCCTGGACCATCGCGCAGCACAGGGGGATCGGGTCCGGGAGCGGAGGGTGCTGCACCGGCAACGCCTGGCGGCTCGGGCGCGTCGGGCGGTCCGGATCGTCGGTGCCGGCCGGCGGCCGTGCGCCGCCCGTTCCGCGTCCCGAGTCCCGCGTGGCGGTCGCTCTGGTGGGCACGCTCCGCGCGAGCGCCTCGGGTGATCCGGCCACGGGCGGCGGCCCACGGAGCGGCCCACGCGCAGCCAGCGGCCGCGCCGGACGTTCCACGAGCGGGGCGAGGCGGGTCTGCGCGCCAGGCTCGCTCGCTCGCACGGGCGCGGAGGCGGACGTCGCCGCCGCCGCGTCGGGAACCCCCGGGGTCGTCACCCGAGCGGTGGTGCGTTCCGGGGTGGCCCGGAGAAGGGGACCCCTGAGCTGGACTGAGGCAGCCTCCGTCGGGCGCCCCGCCGCCGGCTCCGGGCCGGTCGATCCGTCGTCCAGGCTGTCGGCGTTGCTCGCACCGTCCGAGTGGTCCGAGCCGTTCGCACCGCCCGAATCGTTCGCACCGTCCGCGCCGGACGCCCGGTCCTGCACGACACCGCTGTCCGCGGCGTCGACGTCGCCGGCCGGAACGGGCAGGGCCGCGAACTCGCCGGTCCCGGTGGAAAGGATCGCGGCGTTCATGACGGGCCGCCGGAATCCGCCGGCGGAGCGGTCAGGGACTGGCCGGGCTGGATGTGGTCCGGGTCCCCGCCGACGACGGCGCGGCTCGACTCGTACCAGCGCGGCCACTCGGCGGCGATGTCGGTGGCGCTGGCGTCGGCCGGCAGATGGTCGGCCGCGATCGCCCAGAGACTGTCGCCGGGCCGCACTGTGACGGACCCGGTCGCGCCCGGCGGCGCGACGCTCGCCGCGCCGGGCGGGGCGACGTGCGCCGCGCCCGGCGGCGCCCCCTGTGGTGCGCCCGACGCGCCCGAGAGCGGCGTCTGGGCACCTGCCCCGCCGTCGCCGGCCTGGGTGGCGACCCAGCCGAGGTCGGCGGGCGGGTCGGCAGGCTCCGCTCCGGCGGGGATCACCCCGGAGGCGAGGCCGACGCCGGCCCCGATCGCGAGCGCCAGGGCCCGCCCGACGACGACCGGCGCGTGCCGCGCGACGAAACGTTCGCCGGCCGCCCACCGACCGCCGAGCCCCCGCGCGGTGGCGCACACCGTCGCCGCTGCCAGGCCGGCGGCCAACCACCATGCGATCGTGGCACCCGCGACCAGCACACCGAGCTCGATGACCTGGTCGACCCGCACCAGACCGCCCGCGCGCTCGGGAGCGAGGAACACGAGGCGCGCGCTCAGCGCGGCCGCCCCGGCCAGCGCGGCCGCGGTCGACAGCGCAAGGGCGGCCAGCGGCCGGAGCCGCGGACGCCGGACGGGGGCGAGCCCACCCGGCGAAACGCTGGTGGAACGTTGAGTGCGCTGGACCATCAGAGACCTCCGCTGGGGCTCGAATATTCCGTTTGATGTCGTTTGACGTCGTTCGGTACGAAAGGATTGCGCGATTGATCCGGGTTTGTCCAGTGGTCAGCCGGCCTGGGGACGGGGGAAAAGTCGCCACGAACGTGCGTTCGGCGTCCTACGGTGGGCCGATGCGGTGGGAAGCGCTCTTCGCGGACATGGAAGCCCAGCTCGACGCTGCGCAAGCGGCGGACCTCGTGGCCGACGTCGCGGACCTCACGCGGGCCGAGCTGGCGACGGTCGAGCTGCGCGACCGGCTTCGCGCCGCCCTGGGCGCGCAGGTGGTCGTCGCCGTCGTCGGCGGGGAGCAGGTCGCGGGGGAGCTGCTCGAGGTGGCCGCCGCGTGGGTGCTGGTGGGGGCGGGCCACCGTCGTGCCCTGGTGCCGCTCGCCTCGGTGGTCGCCGTCCGGGGGCTCGGTGCCCGCTCGGCACCGGCGAGCGGCGAGGTCGCGCGCCGGCTCGGGCTC
>NZ_DATCNW010000087.1:0-13040 GCF_036565025.1 Pengzhenrongella sp. | reverse complement strand
CGGCAGGTTGGTCAGGTCGTCGGTGCGGGCCTGGCGGCGTGCCTCGCCGAGGCTGCGGACCTCCCGCAGGGTGAGCGTGGTGCGCGCGAGCGCGAGGCAGATGGTGGCCCCGGCCAGCCACACGACGAGGCGGTCGCCAGGGTCGCTACTGAGACCACTGACCATCAGTAGCGCCACGGACGTCGCGGCGAAGAGCAGGGGCACGGCCAGCAGCGCCCAGTCGCCCATCGCGCGCGGTGGGCGACCGGGGTTGCGGGTCCATGCCGCCGACGCGGACAGGGCGGCACCGACGGTCCAGGCGACGTCGAGCCAGCCCCCGATGCGGTACGTCCCGGCCGCGGTCTGGAGCAGGAACGCCACGTTGGCGAGCACGGAACAGCCCAGCGAGGCGAAGATCAGCCACCACGGTGCGCCGACCCGCCAGCCCATCACTCCGAGCGCTCCGAGCGCTCCGAGCGCTCCGAGCGCTCCGACCACAAGAACGCCGAGCAGCAGGTCTGCCACCGGGTAGGCGAGCGCGGTGGCGACCTGTTCGGTGCCGCCGCGCCCGGGCACGAGCACCTTGGTGAACACCAGGGCGATCGCGAGCGCACCCAGCCCGCAGGACGCGACGAGCCCGTCGAGCCAGGTCGAGGCATGCCAGTGCACGACCTGGGCACGCAACAGCAGGGCGATCCCGATGTAGAAGAGGGGGAAAGCTCCGAGCCAGCAGAGGTCGGCCAGGGACGGGAACGGTTGCGGATCCAGCTGCGGCAGCACGGCCGCGGCGTAGAGGTTGCCGGCCAACCCGGCGAGAATCCCGAACCCGAACAGCGCCCAGGGAACGCGCGCCGCCCGCACCAGCCGCACCCGCGCGAAGATCAGCGACGCGCTAAGCGTCGAGACCGCGATCGGCAGCACGATCGGCAGCACGGTCGGCAGCACGGTCGGCAGCACGACGCTGAGGGTCGAACCCGCCGTCCGCTCGCTGAGCAGCAGCGCGCAGGCCACGATGCTCGCCGCCACGAGGGCGGCGAGCAACCACAGGCCCGCGCGAACCGCCCGTCGTCGACCAGCGGGCAGCGCGGAGTGCAGGAAGGAAAGTTCCATGGGACGGGATCGACAGGCCAGCGGAGAAGTTGAGGCGGCGGGCGGGCGAAAGCTACGCGTTGGCCCGGCCGGGCCCGGCCCAGCCGGCGCTCAGGTCGACCTCCGGGCCGACGTCGTCCGGGTCGACCTCGCCGGGGCCGTCCACGGCGGCCCAGCGCCGGACCCAGGGCGCGACGTCGTCGGCCGGCATCGGCTTGGCGATCTGGTAGCCCTGGAACACGTCGACGCCCATGGTGATCAGCCGCGCGGCGGTCTCGGCGTCCTCCAGGCCCTCCGCGACGAGCCGCAGGCCCAGGGCGTGCGCCATCTGGGTCGTCGTCTGCACGATCATCAGGCTCCGCTCGTCGGTCAGGATCGTCGAGACGAACGACCGGTCCATCTTGAGCTCCTGCACGGGCAGGTCGCGCAGGTACGCGAGCGAGGAGAACCCCGTGCCGTAGTCGTCGATCGAGGTCTCCACCTGGTGCGCGCGCAGGTCGTACAGCGCCTCGCGGGCCCGCTCGGGCTCGGCCAGGAACGAGTCCTCGGTGACCTCGACGAGCAGGCACTCCCCCGGCAGCCCCGCCTTGTCGAGCGCCTCGAACAGCTTCGGCAGCACGGTGCCGCCCACGAGCTCGGGCGGTGCGCAGTTGACGGCGATCCGGAACGAGAATCCCTCGTCGATCCAGCGCCGCGCGTCCGCGATCGCGTGCCGCATGACCGCCTCGGTGAGCGCCGGCATCAGGCCGGACAGTCGCGCGTCGGGCAGGAAGGTCATCGGAGCCAGCAGACCTTCTTCCGGGTGCTGCCACCGGACCAGCGCCTCCATCGCCACCACCCGCCGGGTGCGGGCGTCGACCTGCGGCTGGTACCAGACGACCAGCTGGTCCTCGGCGATCGCCTCGCGCAGCTCCTTGCCGCGACGCAGCCGCTGGCGGGAGAACCCATCCTGGGAGGCGTCGAAACACAGGACCCCCGCCCCGGTCGACTTCGCCTCGTACATCGCGATGTCGGCCCGGCGCAGCAGCTCGGTCGAGGAGGTGTCGCCGGCCTCGCGCACCGTGATGCCGACCGACGCATCGATGGCCAGGTCCATGTTGTCGACCCGCAACGGGTTCTGCAGCACGGCACGTATCCGCTGCGCGATCTCGAACAGCCCGAGCTCGCCCTCCCGGAGGGCGAGCAGCGCGAACTCGTCCCCGCCCAGGCGGGCCACCAGGACCTCCTCGTCCAGCGCCGCGCGCATGCGGTGGGCGAGGGTCTGCAGGACGTCGTCGCCGACCGCGTGGCCGAGGCTGTCGTTGACGTCCTTGAAGCCGTCGAGGTCCAGCAGCGCCAGGCCCAGCGGGACGCCGGTGCGCAGCGCGTCGTCGGCCTTTGCGAGCAGGGCGCGCCGGTTCGGCAACCCGGTCAGCTCGTCCGTGAGCGAGAGCCGGTGCGCCTCCGCGGCGCCCTGCGCCTCCCGCAGGGCCATCATCATGCGGGCCCCCGTGCAGACCAGCGTGACCACCGCCGACCCGATGACGAACCAGCCGATCACGCCGTCCGGTCGTACCGCGAGCACCACGACCGCCAACGCCGCGGCGAGCGGGAGCACGCTCGAGTTCTGCGCCGTGATCGGCTGGGCGATGGCCGACGTCGATCGCGCGCACGCGGCCGTGACGAGGACCGCGAAGCTCAGGCCCCAGACCGCATCGAGCCAGATGTTCGCCGTGTAGGCGCCGATGGACAGGCGCAGGACGAGGCTGCTGTCGGCGGCGGAGAGTCCGAGCAGAGCTACCATCAGCGCGATCGTGCGCACCGAGCGGTCGCGCTGGCGCAGCATCAGCTGCCCGAGCACCACGGTGGCCAGGATCACGTCGATGAGCGGGTAGAGGATCGCCAGCAGCAGCGGCAGGCCGTCGCGGGAGAACGCCCCGGACAGCGGCATGAGAACCGCGAACGCAGCGAGGCAGGCCGCCGCACCACAGACGACGCCGGCCTCGAGCCAGATCGCCATCGTCGGGATCGCGCGCCGCGGCACGTCCAGCAGCAGGAAGGACGCGACTCCCACGTAGGACGCGAGGAAGAACACCTCGCCGGGTGCGGGGAAGCTCACCGCTGCGACGGTCTGGCCGGCGCTCAGCGTCACCGAACCCGCCGCCCACAGACCCACACCCGCAGCGATGAACAGCAGGGAGAGCCGCGCGGTCCCGGTCCGGGACTTCGCGGCAGCCAGCAGTCGGGCGAACAGCAGGACGAAGAAGATCCCCTGCAGGACGACCACTCCGGTGCGGATCGGGGACCCGTCCGGGACGCCGACCAGGGCGACGTTCACGGCGATGCCCAGGCTCAGCACGATCCACGAGGCGGCGCCGAGCCCACGCTGCAGGCGACCCGCAGCGGGCGATGCCCCGAATCTCACACCCATCGGCCCGCCCCCAAGTCGTCAGCAACCACCATCCCCCAGATCGGACCATGATTTATCGACTTGGGGAGCTAATCGCAGCACGACTGACCGATGCGTCCGATGAGCCCCGCTTTGTCCTGGATGAAACTACGTTGTCCCGGGCGATCTTCACCGATTTGGGCGCGGAGTCAGGTCCTGGCCCGACCGGCCGGGGTGGCGGCGAGGACGAGCGGGAGGCGGGCTTCGATCCGCCTGATCAGCTCAGGCAGGAGCGGGCCCGCCACGGGGCGACCCAGGCCGAATCCCTGGGCGGCGAAGCACCGCATGTCACTGAGCCTGAGCAGGGTCGCGTCATCCTCGACGCCCTCGGCGATGACGTCCAGCCCGAGGGCCCGCGCCAGCTCGATGGTCGAGTGCACGATCGCCGTGCTCGCATCGTCGCCGATGAGGCCCGTGACGAACGAGCGGTCGATCTTCAGCCGCCGCACCGGCAGTCGTTGCAGATACGCCAGGGAGCTGTGCCCGGTGCCGAAGTCGTCGACGGAGAGCATCACCCCCATCTCCGCGAGCTTGCCGAGCACCTGCATCGAGCGGCGCGGATCCACCATCGCGCTGCTCTCGGTGATCTCGAGCTCGAGGGCCTCGGCATCGAGGCCGTGGCGATCCAGCGCGGCCCGCACGTCGTCGACGAGACCGAGATCCAGCAGGTTCCGCGCGGACAGGTTCACCGCGACCGTGAGCTCGAGTCCCTCGCTGCGCCAGTGCGCGCACTGGCGCAGCGCGTGGTCGAGCACGTACTGGGTGAACGGCCCGATGAGACCGGTCTGCTCAGCCGCCGCGATAAATGAGTCCGGGCCGAGCATCCCGCGACGCGGATGCTGCCAGCGCGCGAGGGCCTCGACGCCGAACACCAGGCCGCTGCCGATGTCGACCTGCGGCTGGTAGTGCAGCACGATGTCGCCGTCCTCGAGCGCCGTCCCGAGCTCTCCGATCAGCAGGGGCGCGAGCCCACCCCCGGTCTCCATCTCAGCTCCGTAGCGCGCGGTGCGGCCGGGTCGCGTCCTGGCGGCGGACAGCGCGATCTCGGCCCGGCTCAGGGCGAGCTCCGGCTCGGTGGCGTCCTCGGGGAGCAGCACGACCCCCACGACCACCTCCACCGAGACCCGCATGCTGGGCAGCTCGAGCGGGCGTTGCAGGGCGCAGCGGATGCGCTCGGCCGCCGCGCAGGCCTCCTCCCCGGACGTGATCGAGGGGTCGAGGACGGCGAAGGCGTCCTCACCCAGCCGGGCCACCAGGGCACCCTCGCCGGAGGTGTCGCCGAGCCGCTCGCCGAACGCGCGCAGGATCGCTTCGCCGGCGCGGTGCCCGAGGGTGTCGTTGATCTCCGCGAACCGCTCGAGGTCGATCAGCAGCAGGCCGCCGAGCCGCTCGGGGTCACCGGCGAGGGCCTCGCCGAGCCGGTCCGCGAAGCGACGCGGGTTCGCCAGGCCGGTGACGTAGTCGGTGTCCGCGAGCTGGCCGAGGCGTTCGGCCTGCGCCTGCACCTGCCGCAGCAGCCGGAACGCGCGGGCCCGACCGGTGCCCAGCACAAGCACGAGGGCGCCCACGATCACGCTCATCGCCAGGCCACCGAGCAGCGCCGTGCGTGAGTTCGGGTTGGACAGGACGCCGCTCGGCGGCAGGACCCGGAAGACGTCGACGGTCCACCCGCGGTCGAGAGCCACCGTCACCCGCGCCGCGCCGTCCGGCGGGGTGCCGCTCTGGAAGACCGTGTCCGAGGATCCCCGGTGGTAGTCCAAGGCCACGTCGGTGTGCACCCGACCGTAAAGAGCGCGGTCCAGCACCACCTGGGGGTCCGCGACGACCCCGACCCAGCCGGCGAACGCGGCCCGACGGCCCTGGACGGTCGCGGGCACCCCGCCGCCGCGGTACATCGGCGTCGTCGCCGCCAGCCACACGGGCTTCCCGATCGGGAACGGCGCGAAGTTGCTCAGTCCGGAGTCGCGAGAGTCCAGGGCACTGGAGCCGAGGGCGCAGTAGTCGATACCCGCCGGCAGGCCCTCCGTCCCCCTGTTCAACGACGTGGTTCCGAGGCAGTAGAACGGCCTGGCGCCCGCGGGCACGATCACGAGCTTTCCGGTCGGGCCCAGGGGGTGCGGAGGATCCGCCTCGATCCGCCTCGCGAAGGCCGGGAGCTCGGCGGCCGGGACGATCACGGCCTCGCCGACACCTTGGATCTCCGGGTACCGCTCGAGGGCCTGCACGGAGTTCGCCCACGCGACGAAGTCGGAGTTCGAGGAACCGGGGTTGGCCAGCGCGTAGGCGGAGGCGTTGATCACCAGGTCCTGCTCGCGCTCGATCGACAGCCCGAGGGTGGAGGCGATCTGCTCGCCGGTCTGTTCGAACCCCTCGCGCGCGGTCTGGGCGTCGCCGGTCGCCACCGAGTCCGCGCCGTTCACGGCGCCCACCATTCCGACGACGACGAGCAGCACCGCGATGGACACCCACGGGGAGCGGCTGCCCGCCCGACTCCGCCTCGCGCCGGTGTCGGGGCTGGTGTCGGTGTCGGGTGGCGGCGCGGGTGGGAATCGTCGTCCGATGCGCGCGTACATGCCCCTCCCACTCCATCAGCACTCCGAGCCCAGACGGTCTCCGGCTACTCATCGGCACCTGGGGTGCGGATCTGAGGCTGAACTCGATCGGCAGGCGACCGGTGTTCTGCTGCGCATACCGTGCGTAAGGTCGCCGGATGCGCGGGTCGCGGCGTCAGATGCAGGAGGTTCTGCTCGTCGACGCCGATTCGGCCGCCGATTCCGCCGACGGTGCCCTCACGCCGGACGGGTCGGACGACGGCGGGCGGCGGTCCCGTGGCGCCACCTGGGCCCGCCGAGCACGCCGGTGGTGGCCGGTCGCGGCCGGCCTGGCGCTGATCGTCGTCGTCGGCCAGGTGACCGCCGACCGGCGCGAGAACGCGCGCCTGGACGCGCTCGCCGACGTGCCCGGGGTGCTCGCGCCGCTCGACCGACCCGTGCACGAGCTGTGGCGCCGGGACAAGGCGCAGATCACCGACCGGGCGGCGTTCGCCGGGCAGCTGCTGGCGGTCGAGGAGGCTCCCGACGGGTCTGTCTCGGTGGTCGCGATCGATGCCCGCACGGGCAAGACGCTCTGGCGAGCCGCGGCCCGTGGGCCCGGCCATCAGCTGGACGGGACGAGGTGTGCCTGGCCCCGATCGCCTCGGCCGAGCGACGCGGCGGGCACCGGTCACGTGATCGCCTGCGTCGTTGTCGACGAGTACGCCGCGGCCGAGCCGGGCGCTGCCTTCCTCGACCACCCGAGCAAGGCCCGGATGGTGCTGGTCGACGCGACCACCGGCGCGGTGCTGTCCGACAAGACGACCGCGCCGACCACGTCGGTCCGGTCGCTGGGCGCCGACCTGGTGATCAGCCGGGTGGATTCCCGCGGTTACGTGCACGTGACGCGCACGGACGCCCTGGGCGCCACGAACCGGTGGACGTACACCAGCAAGGAACCGGTGCCCCTGGACGCCTTCGGTCAGCGGTCGGTCAGGCTTGATGTCGCCGATGGCACGGTCGTCGTGCGGGCCTTCGACAGCAGCACCTTCGAGGCGGCCGGCTCGACCTGGCTGCTCTCGGGCGACGGGAGGCTCCTGCGTTCCGCGGTCTCCGACGCCACGCGCGCCGTCGGCTGGCTCATTCCACTGCCCGGCGGGAAGCTGGTCGCCGCCCAGGACGTCGGCGATCCTGCCGCCGACTCCACGACCATCTCCCACCTCACGACGGGCACGTCCTTCACCATCTCGGGCCACCCGTCCGTGGTCTACGTGAACGACGGTTCTGTTCCCGACCTGCTGCTCGCGACCCCCGAGGCGCGCGACCTCCTCGTCGGGTACGACGCCGGTTCCGGGCGGCGTCGCTGGACCACACGGGAGACCGGCGACGGCCAGTTCCTGATCATCGACGGCCGGATCCTCTCGGCGAAGGCCGACGTGCTCCGGGCGATCGACGGACGCACGGGCGACCCGATCTGGACGACCCAGGAGGCCCCGTCGGAGGACTCCGCGCCGCTGACCGACGGGCGGCTCGTGCTGCTCGCCGGTCGTGACCCGGAGCGCGGGCACGTCCTGGCCGCCTACGGGCTGGACGACGGGCGGCTGCGCTGGAAGGC
Source organism: Pengzhenrongella sp. (assembly GCF_036565025.1). Taxonomy (NCBI): domain Bacteria; kingdom Bacillati; phylum Actinomycetota; class Actinomycetes; order Micrococcales; genus Pengzhenrongella; species Pengzhenrongella sp. The sequence continues at coordinate 5,398 of NZ_DATCNW010000087.1, read as the reverse complement.
CGACCTCCCGGGCCAGCTGAGCTTCTCCACGATGGGCGGAAAGTTGTACGGCTCGTCTCAGAACCTGCTCGTCGCCTTCGGGTAACCCCGGGTTCGGACGGCGTCGCCTCGAGCGGGCGCCGGCGGACCCGACCTCGGGCTGCTCCCGAGCCTCCCCCGGCTAGAATCACCCGATGGAACTGCGCCAGCTGGAGCATTTTGTCGCGGTCGCCGAGGAACGGCACTTCACCCGCGCGGCCGACCTGCTGCACATCTCGCAGTCGGGGCTCTCGGCCTCGATCCGGGCCCTGGAGGTCGAGCTCGGGACCTCGCTGTTCATCCGCAGCACCCGGCGCGTCGAGCTCACCGCGGCCGGGCGGGCCCTGCTGGCGGACTCGTTGCGCACCCTGGCGAGCGTCACAGCCGCCAAGAATGCGGTGGCGGCCGTGAGCGGGCTGCTGCGCGGGACGCTGAGCGTCGGCGCGGAGCAGTGTCTGGGCTCGGTGGACCTGCCGGTGCAGCTCGCGCGCTTCCGGACCTCGAACCCGGGGATCGAGGTGCGGCTGCGGCACGCGAGCTCCTCGGAGCTGACCGAGAGCGTGTCGGTGGGGCGGGTCGACATCGCCCTGGTCGCCGTGTGCGGACCCGCGCCGCAGGGCGTGCGGCTGGTGCCGCTGTCCACCCAGCGCCTGGTCATGCTGTGCCACCCGGACCATCCCCTGGCCAGCGCCGACGAGATCGACCTGGCCCGGCTCGGCACGGAGACGTTCGTCGGGTTCCAGGCGGGGTGGGGGGCCCAGGTCCTCGCGAGCCGGGCGTTCGCCGCCGTCGGCCTGGACTACCGCGCGGCGATGGAGGTGAACGATGTGCACTTCCTGCTCGACCTGGTGGGCTACAACCTCGGGATCGCGATCGTGCCGGAGACCATCGCGGCGAAGCGACCGGACGTGCTGCGGGCCGTCCCGCTCGGGGCGGGCATGCCCGCGTGGGACGTCGCGGTCGCGGTCGCCGACGAGCCGAGCCCGGCCGCCACGGCCTTCCTCGAGCAGCTGTTCGAGAAGGCCGCGGCGGGCGAGGATCAGGCCAGGTCGAGGCTCGCGAGCTCGGCCGCGGACAGCACGACGTCGGCCGCCTGAACGGAGTCGACGATGCTCGCCGGGCGCGACGCACCCGGGATCGGGATCACGTGCGACGACTTGGCCAGCTGCCAAGCGAGGCAGACCACCTGCGGGCTCACCCCGTGGGCGTCGGCCACCTGCTGGAACGCGGCGAACTTGTCCCCCAGCGCCGCGGCCGACCTGATGCCGCCGAGCGGGCTCCACGGCAGGAACGCGATGCCGAGCTCGTGGCACAGCCTCAGCTCCACCTCGCTGCTGCGGAAGGCCGGCGAGAACTGGTTCTGCACGCTGGCCAGGCGCCCGCCGAGGATCTCCTGGGCGAGCCGGATCTGCTCGACGTTCGCGTTCGAGATCCCCGCGTGCCGGATCGTCCCGGCGTCGAGCAGGTCGCGCAGCGCGCCCACCGAGTCCGCGTACGGCACCTCCGGGTCCGGACGGTGGAACTGGTAGAGCCCGATCGCGTCGACTCCGAGGCGCTTGACGGAGGCCTCGGCGGCCGATCGGAGGTGCTCGGGCCGGCCGTCGAGCGTCCAGGCCCCGTCCGCGCCGGCCGGGCGCAGGTGCCCGCCCTTGGTGGCGACGAGGATGTCGGAGGCGTCGCCGCCCCAGGTCGCGAGCGCGGAGGCGATCAGCGACTCGTTGTGGCCGACGTCGTCGGTGGGCAGGTGGTAGGCGTCCGCGGTGTCGATGAGCGTGACGCCCGCGTCGAGCGCGGCGTGGATGGTGGCGATCGAGCGGGCCTCGTCGCCGCGCCCCTCGATCGACATGGGCATGGCGCCAAGGCCGATCGCGCTGACCTCGAGGGTGCCGATGAGTCGTGTCTTCACGTAGGTGGTTCCTTACTGGGGTGTGGGGGCTACCAGGCGTAGTTCTCGGGGGCCGGCTTGCGGCCGGGGAAGATCTTGTCGAGCCGGTCGAGCGTGTCTGCGTCCAGCTCCACGTCCAGCGCGCGGACCGCCGCGTCGAGCTGCTCGCCGGTGCGCGGGCCGATGATCGGGGCGGTCACCGCGGGCTGGTGCAGCAGCCACGCGAGGCCGACGTCGCCCGGCTCGTGGCCGAGCTCGGCCGCGAGGTCCTCGTACGCCTCGATCGCGTCGCGGTGGGTGGCGAGCGCCTCGGCCGCGCGGCCCTCGAGGCGACGCTTGCCGTCGCGCTCCTTGCGCAGGACCCCGCCGAGCAGGCCGCCGTGCAGCGGCGACCACGGGATGAGGCCGAGGCCGTTGGCGCGGGCCGCCGGGATGACCTCGAGCTCGACGTCGCGCGTGAGCAGGTTGTAGATGGACTGCTCGCTGACCAGTCCGGTGAAGTTGCGCTTGCGCGCCGCCTCCTGCGCGGTGGCGATGTGCCAGCCGGCGAAGTTGCTGCTGCCCGCGTAGAGGATCTTGCCCTGCGCGACGGCGGTCTCGATGGCCTGCCAGATCTCGTCCCACGGCGTCTCGCGGTCGACGTGGTGGAACTGGTAGATGTCGACGTAGTCGGTCTTCAGCCGCTTGAGGCTCGCGTCGAGGGCGCGCCGGATGTTCAGCGCGGAGAGCTTGCCCTCGTTCGGCCGGTCGGTCATGTCGCCGTACAGCTTCGTCGCGAGCACCGTGCGCTCGCGACGCTCACCACCTGATCCGAACCAGTTGCCGAGGATCTCCTCGGTGGCACCGCGGCCGAGGCTCCCGCCGTAGACGTTGGCGGTGTCGAAGTAGTTGATGCCGTGCTCGTGGGCGGCATCCATGATCGCGTGCGAGGCCGCCTCGCCGGTCTGCGGACCGAAGTTCATGGTGCCGAGGCACAGGCGCGAAACGGAGAGGCCGGACCGGCCGAGGTGGGTGTATTTCATGTCGCCCAGATTGCGCCCGCCGAAGTTCATGTGTCCAACAGGTATTTCGGATGACATTGTGCGCTGCAGGCTCTCAATCGCGGTTCGTGCCCGAGTTGTACCGTCAGAGGATGGGCGCGCGGCGACCACACATGCAGGACGTCGTCCTCGTCGAGGCCGAGGTCGACGCGGACGCGCTCGGCCCCACAGGACAGTCCGACGACGAGTCCGCCGAGCCGCCCGGCGTCGCACGCGCCCGGTCCGCCGCCGCATGGTTTCCCCGGACGCGCCGGTGGTGGGCGGCCGGCTCCGTGCTCGCGCTGCTGGTCGGTGCGAACGCGGTCGCGTCCGGCCGGCGGGAGCAGGCGCGGGTCGCCGCCCTCGCCGAGCTGCCCGGCATCATCGCTCCGGTCGACGGGCCGCTCACCGAGCTGTGGCAGACCGACGCGTCCCCGCTGGACGCCCCCGCGGTTGCGGGTCGGCTGCTCGCCGTGCTGAACGGTCGTGACGGGAGCGCGTCCGTGGTCGGGCTCGATCCGCGGACCGGCAGGGTGGGCTGGCGGACTCAGGTCAGGCCCGCGAGCTCGATCAACGGCTGGGCGGCCTGCGCGGTGCCCGACCCGCCCGGGCGCATGGGCGGCACGGCGTCGACCCCCACGGTGACCTGCGTCGTCGCCGACGATGTGGTCGTCACCGACGAGGACATCTCGGGGTACGTCGAGTTCCCGTCCCGGTCGCGCCTGCTCGTGCTCGACGCGCGGGATGGCCGGGTGCTCTCCGAGGACCCGGCGTTGCCGAGCCTGTCGGTCGCCGCGCTCGGCGCCGACCTCGTGACGAGCAGCGTCGCCGCCGACGGCCGGGTGCATGTGGCGCGGGCGGACGCGCGCGGCGGGCCGGTGCGCTGGAGATTCGTCGGACCCGATCCGATCCCGCCCGACGACGCCCATCAGCGGATGGCGTCGATCGAGGTGATCGGGAACCGCGTCGTCGTGCACGCGGGCACGACGTGGGTGCTCTCGGCCGACGGCGATGTGCTCGGTCACTGGACGCCCGACCCGGCGTCGCCGCTGGGCAGCTGGGTCGCCGTCATGCCGGGCGGGCGGCTGGTCGCCGAGCCGGTCGTGGCGGACGACCTCGGCGCGACGTGGAACCAGGTCACGGACCTCGAGACGGGTCGTTCCTTCGCCGCGCTCGGGAACCCCGTCCAGGCGACCCTCGACGACGGCTCGCTCGCGGACCTGTTCCTCACGACCGCCATCGAGCACCGCGAGCTGGTCGCCTACGACGTCGGGTCGGGCCACCGGCGGTGGACCGCGACGGCCAAGACCGACGGTGCGGTCCTGGTCGTCGACCAGCGGATCGTCCGGACCGAGACCCACGAGCTCCAGTCGGTCGACGGGCGTACCGGCAAGCCGGTCTGGACGACGCCGATCGCGTCCACCGCACCGAGCTCGCTGGTCAGCGACGGACGCCTGGTGCTGCTCATCGAGCCGGCCGCCGGCCCGGGTGCGGAGCTGGTCGCCTATGGGCTGGACGACGGCAGGCTGCGCTGGAAGAGCCGCCTGCCGGAGGACCTCTACCTGTTCGCGATCGACGGCCGGCTCTTCGGCTGGTCCGAGAACGGGACGGTCGTCGCGCTGGGGTAGCCGGCTCGCTGCGGCGCACCCGATCGGCCCTCGCGAAGTACCGCGCACCGGGGTATCCCGGACATAGCTTCTGATCCCCTCGACCGCCCCTCCGACGATGGAATGTGCGATGAACGACAGGCACTACGGCCCGATCCGCAAGGGCCGGCACCGCGATCGCGGAACCGCGCCCGGATGGCGGCGCTGGGCGCGCTGGATCGCGCTCGGCGCCGTGGCCGTGCTGGCCGTCACCCTTGTCGCGGTCTGGCACTGGACGGACTACCGGGCCTCGCAGGGGCTGCGGGCCAGGTACCCGGCCGTCGCGGCCACTGTCGTGTCCGCGCGCGAGTTCCGCGGGCCGACCTGGTCGTCGGTGATCGGCGTCCGGGTGGACGGGCGCACGATCACGATCAACGAGCAGATCGCGCCGCCTCGGCGCGGCGACGTCGTGCGGGTGGTGCTCGACCCGCGCAACCCGCAGCGAGCCGTGCTGGCCGACGTCGACGCCGCCGGCATCGCGCGCGACAAGACCGCGACGATCAGCCTGTACGTGCTGCTCGGCCTCGGCGGGGTCGGCTGGTTCTTCGCCCGGCACCCGACGTTTCGTTCCTCGGGCCGGGCGGGGGTCTCCAACGGGCTGGTGTGGACCGGGACGACCGCACACATCCGCGCCGCCGCGCGCGTGCACTGGCACACCTGGGCGCTGGACCTGGAGACGGAGGACGGGCGCGGGATGCGCTGGATCGGCGCCGCGAAGTACCCGCTGGTCGGGGAGCGGGTCGAGCTCATCGGCGCCGATCACCCGGGCCACTGGGCCGCGCTCGTGCCGTACCTGCGCATCCAAGAGCTCTGGAAGCCCTCCACCCGCC
>NZ_DATCNW010000086.1:0-27613 GCF_036565025.1 Pengzhenrongella sp. | reverse complement strand
TCCCGGAACTGCTCGGCCGCCGCCCGGACGACCGCCGCACGCGAGCGGGTCAACCCGGTGCTCGCCGGGCCCGCGCCGACGTACCTCGGGTCCTCGGCTGTGTAGATCACCAGCACTGCGCGACGCGCGCCGTCGGAGACGAGATGCGAGACGAGCCCGCGGGCCAGCTGCGGGCCGTTCAGCACGTCACCGAGGTCGGGCAGGTCGACCCGTGCGATCAGCCCGACCCGGCCACGCGGCGCACGCAGGGCCACCGCCACGGCACTCTCCTGCGGACGGAAGCCCAGCTGGTAGGGCAGCAGTGCGAGCAACTCACGGGGCTCGCGGACCCGGATCGTGGTGTCCATGGGTCGAGGGGACCCCAGCGGCCACGGCCCGCGACACCCCCCTCGGCCCGGGCTGTGCGTACGGCCTCGCGAGCTCCGGCTGGGGGTGGGCGAGCCGGCGGCGCGCTTGGTGGACACCCGGCGCGGTTACGGTTGGTCGCGTGCGAACTCACGAGGGCGATATGGGCGGCTTTCGACGGGCGCGGACCGTCCTGGCGGGCTTGCTGGTCGCGCTCGTGGCGACCGCGCTCGCTGGCTGCGGACTGGGCCCGTTCGCGGGCGGGAGCGGGGCCGGCGCCCCCACCGCTGCTGCGTCGCCGGGCCCCGAGGTGCCCTCACCGGCCAAAAGTTCACCCACCCCCTCGCCGATGAGCGACGAGCCGAACGCGCACTCCACGGTCGGGGCCCTCGCGAAGGGATTCCCGTCGGACCTCCTCCCGGTGCCGCACGGCGCGGAGGTACTCGTCTCGTCCGTCGAGCAGGTCGCCGGGTCGGACGCCTACCAGGTCAGCCTGAACCTGCGAACCTCGCTCTCGGCCGGCGAGATCGTCGCCGTCTACCGCAAGAGCCTGACCGGCGCGGGTTTCGTCGAGGCGGAGCAGACCACTCCGGACGAGGCGCTCGCGGCGCAGTCGACGTTCACCCGGTCCGCGGGCGACGAGCTGCTCGTCATCGGCGTCCTCGACGCGAACGGCATCCGGACGGTCACCATCGGTGGCCGGCTCCGCGGCCAGTGATGAGCCCGCCTAGGCTGCCGGGGTGACCCCGTCCCCCACTGCACCCATCGACCTCGAGGACGTCCGGAGCAGCGTCGACCGCCTGCTCGCCGAACACATCGCGGCGCAGCGCCCACTGCTCGCGCGTCTCGGCGCCGACAGCGCTGTCCTCGCGGACGCCGTCGAGGAGATGCTCTCCGGCGGCAAGCGGCTGCGCGCGGCGTTCTGCTACTGGTCCTGGCGCGCACACGGTGGCCAGGCGGACTCCCCCGCGGCCGCCGCGGTGCTCCGCGTCGGCGCCGCGCTCGAGCTCTTCCAGGCCGCCGCGCTGTTCCACGACGACGTCATGGACGACTCCGACACCCGGCGCGGCCACCCCGCGGCGCACCGGACGTTCGAGGCGCTGCACCTGCGATCGGGATGGATCGGTGATCCCCGCCGGTTCGGGGAGAACGCCGCGATCCTGCTCGGCGACCTGGCCCTGGTCGGGAGCGACGCCGAGTTCGACCGCGCGCTGACCTCGTTCGCGCCCGATGTCGCCGCCGTCGCGCGTGGTGTCTTCGACCTGATGCGCACCGAGGTGACGGTGGGCCAGTACCTCGATGTCCTCGCTCAGGCGCTGCCGTGGGGCGCCGACCCGGGTGCCGACGAGGAGCGGGCCCGCGAGGTCATCCGGGCCAAGTCGGCCCGGTACAGCGTGGAGCACCCGCTCGTGCTCGGCGCCGCCCTCGCCGGGGCCGACGGCGCAGCGCGCACCGCGAGCGCCGCGTTCGGCCTGCCGCTCGGCGAGGCCTTCCAGCTGCGGGACGACCTGCTCGGCGTGTTCGGGGATCCGGACGCGACCGGCAAGCCGGCCGGGGACGACCTCCGCGAGGGCAAGCGCACCGTGCTCGTCGCGCGCGCGATGGCGGGCGGCGACGACGCTCAGCGCGCGATCCTGCGCACGTTCCTCGGCGTCCGCGACCTCGCCGACGCCGACGTCGCCATCGTCGCCGACGCCATCGTGGGGACGGGTGCCCCGGGCAAGGTCGAGGAGCTGATCGCGGACCTCTCGGAGCGGGCCTTCGGCGCGCTCGGGGCCGCCACGCTCGACGAGCCCGGCGCGACCGTGCTGGCCCTGCTCGGGCATGCGGCGATCGACCGCCGGGCCTAGCCGAGACCCGGCTCTGCGCCCAGCCGTTTCGGCCTCGCGCGGCTCAGAGCCGCATCAGGCCGGCCGCGGTCGGCTGGAAACCGCACCGTGCGTAGAAGTCGGCGAGGTCGCTCTCGAAGTCGACATGCAGCCACGTGGCCCCTCGGCTCCTCGCCGCGTCGGCAGCCGCACCGACGAGGCGCAGCCCCAGGCCCCGGCGACGCTCGTCGGGGTGAACCGTGGGGTCCAGGACGAAGGCGTGCACACCTCCGTCGCCGGCGACGTTCACGAACCCGACCAGCCCGTCTGAGCCCGACCGGCCCGGGCGGAAGGCACCGATCCAGGCGAGGCTGTGCTCCAGCACCGGCCGGAACGAGCGTTGCTCGTGGTCCGGCCACGAGGCGCCGAAGAGCTCGTTCAGGGCACCGTCCGACAGCTCCGGGCACACGACCAGCACGACGTCGTCGGCCGGCGCTGCCTGCGGAAGCACGACGTCAGAGGAGGGTCTGGGCGATCCGGCGCACCGCGGTCTTGCGACCGGACCGCAGGGCCTCGATCGGCGTCTCGGCGAGCGTGGAGTCCGGCGTGAACAGCCACCCGATCGCCTCGAGGTCGTCGAACCCGGCGTCCCGGAGCAGCGTGAAGGTACCGAGGAGCGAGGCGAGCACGGCCCACTCCGGAGCGCGGGAACCGTCCTCGCGGGGCGGCGCCTCGGGGGCCCGCTGGGTCGAGTTCGCCGGGTTCTCCAGATAGGCGGGTACGAGGAACGCGGCCGGGATGCAGACGACTGCGGGTGAACCGCGTCGCACCGACGCGAGGCGGCCCTCGTAGACCAGCCGGCGAACCTTGCCGGGGTCCAGGCCAAGCCGGTCGGCCGCGTCGGGCACCGTGAGCCACTCGCCGACCAGGGAATCAAGAGTTGAGTTGTCCGTCACGGTGACCAGCCTACGCAACCCGCCGACTGGTCCAAACGGGTCCAAACGTGCTGCGAGAGCGAATTACACCGGCGAAATTACCTGGTCGGCCTTTCGTGCACCGTCACAAGCAAGTACGTTCGCGATTGTCACATCAGTCACATGAGCACCATCCATCACTCACGTCACATGAGGTCGACCATGACGCCACACGCCACGCCGCGCCCCGCCGTCCTCGGACCGCAGGACGACGAGCGGTCCGCGGACGCCGGTCCGACCCTGCCCGCCGGTCCGGCCCTGCCCGCCGGGCTGCTGCGACGGGTGGCCACCGGGACCGGCGCGACCCTCGCGCTGGCGGTCGCCTCCGTGACCGTGGCCGGAGCCGCCCAGGCGGACGTGTCGTACACCGTGCGCAACGGCGACACAGTGAGCCACATCGCGGCGCGCACCGGAAGCTCGGTGTCCGCGATCACCCGCGCGAACCGGCTCGCCAACCCCGGGCAGATCCGGATCGGTCAGCACCTGACCATCCCGACCGCAGCCAAGGTGCACGCCGCGGCCAAGCCCGCGGCCAAGCCGGCCGCCAGGGCGGCGTCGGCGTCGTACACGGTCGCGTCCGGCGACACCGTGTCCGGGATCGCCGCGCAGCACCGGACGAGCATCGCCAGGATCGTCGCTGCGAACCACCTCGACGCCCGCGCGCTCATCCGCGTCGGCCAGCACCTGGTGATCCCAGGCGCCGGTGCACCCGCCGCGGCCAAGGCCGCCGCCTCCCGACCTGCTCCCACGGCGCACCGCGCCGCTGGCCTGCACCGCGTCGTCTCGGGCGAGACGGTGTCGGGCCTCGCCGCCAGTTACCGCATCTCGGTCGCCTCGATCGTTGCCGCCAACCACCTCGGCCCGCACGCGCTCATCCGCGTCGGGCAGCTGCTGGCGATCCCCGGCTCGGGCGCCTCCCGGTCTGCCGCGCACCCGGTGGCGGCAGCCAGGCCGACGTCGGCCGTCCATCGCGTCGCGTCCGGCGAGACCGTCTCGGCCATCGCCGCGCGGTACCGCACGTCGGTCGCCGCGATCGTCGCGGCCAACCACCTCGACCCGCGCGCGTTCATCCGCGTCGGACAGAATCTGCGGATCCCAGGCGCCGGCGCCCCGACCCGGCTGGTCGGCAACACGTTCGCCGGACGGACCTACCCCGAGGCCGTCGTCAACTCGGCCAACGCCAACAAGGCGGCCCTGCTCCGGTCCGGCGTCCCGTCCAGGGCACAGATGCGCGCCAAGGTCGCCGCGACGGCGCGGGCGATGGGCGTCAACCAGGCCCTCGCGCAGGCGGTCGCCTTCCAGGAGTCCGGGTTCAACCAGGCGGCCGTCTCCCCGGCGAACGCGATCGGCACGATGCAGGTGGTCCCGTCCGCGGGCGCCTGGGCGTCGCACCTCGTGGGGCGGCACCTCAACCTGCTGAACCCGAACGACAACGTGACGGCCGGGGTGGCGATCCTGCGTCAGCTGACGCGCATCAGTCCCAACCTGCCGGCCGCGATCGCGGGCTACTACCAGGGAGCCGCATCGGTGCGGGATCACGGCATGTTTGCCGACACGCGCGTGTACGTCGCCAACATCCAGACCCTCGCGGCGCGGTACCGCTGACCCGTTCCGGCGGGGCCCGCCCCGTAGGATGGGCGCGTGGGAGCCACCATTACCGACCCGCTTGTCGGCCGCCTGGTCGACGGGCGGTACGAAGTCGTCTCCCGAATCGCCCGTGGCGGGATGGCGACCGTCTACCTCGCGATCGACCGGCGGCTCGACCGTGAGGTCGCGCTCAAGATCATGCACCCCCACCTCGCCGAGGGTGCGGCCGGGTCCGCGTTCATCGCCCGGTTCCGCCGCGAGGCACGCGCCGCGGCCCGGCTCACCCACCCCGCGCTGGTCGGTGTCCTCGACCAGGGCGTCGACGGCGAGACCAGCTACCTGACGATGGAGTACATCGACGGCATGAACCTGCGCCGTCACCTCGGCGAGAGCGGCGCGCTGCGCGTCGAGGAGGCCTTCACGATCCTCGAGCGGGTCCTGGACGGCCTCGCGGCGGCTCACCGCACGGGGCTCGTGCACCGCGACATCAAGCCCGAGAACGTGCTGCTGGCCACCGACGGCCGCATCAAGCTCGCGGACTTCGGGCTCGCGCGGGCGATCACCGAGGTCACCTCGACGACGACCGGGACGGTGCTCGGCACGGTCGCGTACCTCGGCCCCGAGCTCGTGGCCAAGGGCGTCTCGGATGCACGCACCGACGTGTATGCCGCCGGCATCCTGCTCTACGAGATGCTCACCGGTCGCCAGCCGTACACCGGCGAGACGGCCATCCAGGTCGCGTACCTGCACGTCAACTCGGACATCCCGGTGCCGTCGGACACGGTGAGCTGGCTGCCCTCGGAGATCGACGAGCTGGTCAGCGCGCTCGCCGCGCGCGAGCCGGAGGACCGGCCGGTCGATGCCGGTGCCGCGCTCGAGATGGTCCGCCGCACGCACGTCGGGCTCGACCCGGCCACCCTCGCGCGGCGGGCCGACGTCGCACCCACCATCACGCTGCCGTCCGCGACGGACGTTCCCGACCAGGCCGGGAGTCCGGCCCGAACCGGTGGCGGCGTTGAGGACGGCTGGACCGACTCGCACCAGACCGCACGCCTGGACGTCGCACCGGCCGGTAGCACGATCGCGCTGCCCATCGGGGCGGGCCTGCGTTCCCCGGAGCAGGCCGCCGCGGCGGAGCGGGTGGCCACTGCGCCCGCCCGTCGGCGCCGCCGGATCCGCCTGGGTGTGCTGGCGACGCTCGTGGCCGGGCTGCTCGCGATCGGGGGCTGGTGGTTCATGACCTTCGGGCCGGGCGCCTTCGCCGCGGTGCCCGACGTCGTCGGCCAGTCCCAGTCGAGCGCAGTCGCGACCCTGCGGAACGCCGGGCTGGACTCGAAGCCGATCCCGACGTTCGACCACGCCGCACCCGGCACGGTCGTCGCCACCGATCCCCGCCCGGACGAGCGGATCCTCAAGAGCGGAACCGTCGAGCTCAAGGTGTCCAAGGGCCCGGAGATGACGACCATGCCGGCCGGTCTCGTGGGCAAGAACTTCGACGACGCCGCCGCGGCGCTGACCAGGGCCGGCTTCAAGGTCGGCGAGTCGGTCACCCCGTACGACGACGTCGCGCCCGTCGGCTCGGTCATGTCCACCTCCCAGAAGGCCGGCGCACGGCTCGAGGTCGGCACCACGATCACCATGACCGTCTCCCAGGGGCGCAAGCCGCTGACGATCATCTCCGTCGTCGGGGCGACCCAGAAGCAGGCGACGACCGACCTTGACGGCCTCGGCCTGAAGGTCACGCCGGTGAGCGTGTTCAACGACAAGGTCCCGGCCGGCCTGGTGATCAGCCAGGACCCGACCCAGGGCACCGCCGGGCACCGGATGGACACCGTGACGATCACGGTCTCGAAGGGCCCCGAGCTCTTCCCGGTCCCCAGCGTCGTGCGCAGCGGGGTCGCGGCCGCGACGGTCAAGCTCAGGGCGGCCGGCTTCAAGGTCAAGACCGTCAAGGCCGTGGCCTACTTCGGGCTCGGCTTCGTCGTCGGCCAGGATCCCGGCGGCGGCGCCAAGGTCCCCAAGGGCACCACGGTCATCCTCACCATCACCTGACGCCCCTGACTCCCTGACGCCCTCCCCCAACCCGCAACGTCCGAGCGTTGACGTCCTATAGGACGTCAACGCTCGGACGTTAGCGGTGATGGTGAGGAGCTGGCTAGATTCCGCCGCGCATGAGCTCGACCACCTGGAAGGCCATCTCCAGGGACTGCTGGTGGTTCAGGCGCGGGTCGACCAGCGTCTCGTAGCGACGGGCCAGGCCGGCGTCGTCGATCTCCTCGGATCCACCGAGCACCTCGCTCACGTCGTCGCCGGTGAGCTCGATGTGCAGCCCGCCGGGCACGGTGCCGAGCGCGCGGTGCACCTCGAAGAAGCCGCGGACCTCGTCGAGCACGTCGGTCAGCCGCCGGGTCTTGTAGCCGCTGTCCGAGGTGATCGTGTTGCCGTGCATCGGGTCGCACACCCAGGTGACCGGTGAGCCGACGGCGGCCACCTTCTCGACGAGGGCGGGCAGCGCGTTGCGGACCGTGCCTGCCCCCATGCGCGTGATGAACGTCAGCCGCCCGGGCTCGCCCGCGGGGTTGAGCTTGTCCATCAGCGCCAGGGCGTCGTCGGCCGTCGTCGTCGGGCCGAGCTTGACGCCGATCGGGTTGCGTACCCGGGACAGGAAGTCGACGTGCGCGCCGTCGATCTGCCGGGTGCGCTCTCCGATCCACAGGAAGTGCGCCGAGCAGTCGTACGGCAGCCCGGTCCGGGAGTCGATGCGCGTCAGCGGCCGCTCGTAGTCCAGCAGCAGCGCCTCGTGGCTGGAGAAGAACTCGACCGTCCGCAGCGCGTCGAAGTCCGCACCGCAGGCCGCCATGAACCGGATCGCGCGGTCGATCTCGGCGGCGGTCTCCTCGTAGCGCGCGTAGGACGGGTTCGCCATGAACCCGCGGTTCCACTCGTGCACGCGCCGCAGGTCCGCGAAGCCGCCCGTGGTGAAGGCCCGGATCAGGTTCAGCGTCGAGGCGGACGTGTGGTACGCCTCCATCAGCCGCTCGGGGTCCGGGATGCGGGCGTCGGGCGTGAAGTCGTACCCGTTGATGATGTCGCCCCGGTAGGCGGGCAGGGTGACGCCATCGCGCGTCTCGTCGTTCGAGCTGCGCGGCTTCGCGTACTGGCCGGCCATCCGGCCCATCTTGATGACCGGCAGGCTGGCGCCGTAGGTGAGCACGACCGCCATCTGCAGGATCGTCTTGATCTTGTTGCGGATGTTGTCGGCGGTCGCCTCGGCAAACGTCTCCGCGCAGTCGCCGCCCTGGAGCAGGAAGGCCTCCCCGCGGCCGGCGGCGGCGAGGTGCGCCTTGAGCACGTCGGCCTCCCCCGCGAAGACCAGCGGCGGCACGGTCGAGAGCCGGTCGGTCACCCGGGCGACGTGCCCCGAGCTCGGCCAGGTGGGCTGCTGCGTGACGGGGAGCGTGCGCCAGTGGTCGAGTCCGGCGAGCACGCGCGGGTCCGGCATGACGGCCGCGACGTCGGGAGCGAATGTCATGTCGTCGCCGGGGAGAGCTTCTGGCCGATCTCGGCCAGCAGCGCACCGAACCAGGGCACGGACACATCGAAGGCCTTGCCGCCCGCGATCCGACCGAACGCGATGGCCTTGAGCCGGTCGCCGTCCTCCTCGTCGTGCCCGATGACGCCCGACTCGCCCTTGAGGGCCACGTCGACCGCGAGGTCGGTCATCGACTTGATCAGGCGGAGGTCCTCGGCGTTCGCCGCCGCGGCCCGCGAGTAGTACCCGCTCTTCTGCACCATGACCTTCTCGGCCCCGAGCAGCTCCGCGAACTGCTTGGCGAACCAGGCGCCGGGGTTGATCGTGTCCAGGCGCACGTGGCCGAAGGCGTCCCGCGGGACCTCGGCGCCCGAGGCCTCGAGCTGCGCGACGATCTCGTGCGTGCCGGCGCCCTCGGACAGGAAGATGTTGACGTTGCCGATCTCGTCCATGATGCCGCGCAGGCGCGCCGCCTCGGTCTCGATGTCGAGCGCGAGCTCGGGCAGGAACACCCCGTGGATGTCCCAGCGGTCCTTGGTCAGCCCGATGCCGGGCACCCACTCCTGCGTGTCGAGCCAGGTCCGGTACGACGCCGCGGCGGCGGCGGTGAGCCACCCGCAGTGCCGGCCCATGACCTCGTGCACGATCAGCATGCGCGGGCCCGAGCGGTGCTCGCCGATGATGTTCTTCGCGAAGTTCGCGCTCTGCTCGGCCGCGGTCCACGCGCCGAGCGACTGCTTGATCGGCACGACGTCGTTGTCGATCGTCTTGGGCAGGCCGACCACCGTGAGGGGGTAGCCGTGCTGCTCGAGGTAGGACGCGAGCTCGGCGGCGGTGAGGTTCGTGTCGTCGCCACCGATCGTGTGCAGCACGTCGACGCCGTCGGCCTTGAGCTGCTCGGCGGCGACCTGCAGCGGGTTCTGACCCTCGGTCACCAGCCCGCGCTTGACCAGGTCTGCGGCGTTCGAGAGCTTCACGCGCGAGTTGCCGATCGGCGACCCGCCGAACTTGTGCAGCAGGCCGGCCTTGGCCCGGGTCTCGGCATCGATCACGATCTTGTTGCCCGTCAGCAGCCCGTGGTAGCCGTGCTGGTAGGCGATGATCTCGATCTCCGGCGCCAGCTCCGTGTACCGCTCGATGAGACCACCGACGGCCGACGACAGGCACGGAGCGAAGCCACCCGCGGTCAGGAGCGCTACGCGACGAACCGACATGAGACATACCTCTCGTTGAACTTCACCTCGGGTCCCCCGAAGCATCGCGCGGTGGATCGGAACCCACGTTCGGGCCCGGGTGGTTGCCTCACCACACCGGGGGCGACGGGCTCATCCTACTGACGGCTCGTCCTCGTCCTCGGGCGGGACCGGAACGTGGACCTCGGGGACGGGCCGGCCCCCGGGAGCGGCCACGCCCGACGCGCCCTGCGCGGCCGCCGTGGCGTGGCCGGTCGCGATCCTGGCCTTCTGGGTCGCGGCGTAGACGTCGACGTATTCCTGGCCGGACAGGCTCATGAGCGCGTACATGATCTCGTCGGTGACCGAGCGCAGGATGAAGCGGTCGTTCTCCATGCCGGCGTACCGGCTGAAGTCGAGCGGTTCGCCGATGACGATGCCGATCCGCGTCGGCTTCGGCAGGCGCTGACCGATCGGCTGCGCCTTGTCGGTGTCGATCATCGCGACCGGGATCACCGGGACGCCGGCCTCGAGCGCGAGCCGGGCGACCCCGGTCTTCCCGCGGTACAGGCGTCCGTCGGGGCTGCGCGTGCCCTCGGGATAGATCCCGAACAGCTTGCGCTCGCGCAGGCGGCGCAGCCCGGTACGCAGCGCTGCCTCGCTCGCGCGGCCGCCCGCACGATCCACCGGGATCGTACCGACCCCGCGCATGAAGCCCGCGGTCAGACGGCCCTTGATGCCCGCGCCGGTGAAGTACTCGGACTTGCCGATGAACACGATCTCGCGATCGAGCTCGAGAGGGAGGAAGAACGAGTCAACGACCGCGAGGTGGTTGGAGGCCAGGATCGCCCCACCCTCGGCGGGGATGTTCTCGATCCCACGGACCCATGGACGGAACAGCACCTTCAGAATCGGGCCGAAAAGGACCCGTTTCATCAACCAGTAGAACAAACCTGCCTCCTCGGACGGTACGGCGGCATCGGCGCACCGTCTCGCTCGACTCTAGAGTGCTCCGTATGGCCGCACGTCACGAGGACCACTCCGAATCGCCGGACGAAGGCGATCGTAGGTCCGACGCCGAGGTCGCGGAGGCCTGGGCGGAGATCGTCGCAAGGCTCGGCGAGCTCGACGTCACAGCCGACCCCGACGACGTCGGCCCGGCCGCCACCAACCCCCGTCCCGCGCCCGAACAGCCGGTCGTGCCGGCCGTGGCCGGCCCGCCGGTCGACCGCGAGCCGCCACACGAGCTCACCGGCCGGAACTGGGAGGGCACCGACCAGATCGACGCCGCCGAGGCCGAGATCGACGATCGCGAGCATTTCGTGCCGCCTGACCCGGGCCCGATCTTCGGCGGCGACCCGCTGCTCACGATGGCCTGGATCGGCGCGGCCGGGATCCCGATCGCGCTGCTGATCCTGGTCATCGTGTGGCGCGGCGCACCGAACGTGGTGCTGCAGGGCGCCGGAATCATCTTCGTGCTCTGTACCGTGCTGCTCATCTGGCGCCTGCCCCACCACCGCGACGAGTCGGACGACGATCCCGGCGCGGTGGTGTGACCCGATCGAGCCGCGACGCGCGGCTCGCGCACCGTCAGATCGTGGCGCAGATCACGATTTTCAGATGCGGGCGAGGTCCGCTGCACCCACGATGCCCGCCTCGTTGCCCATCGCAGCGAGCTGGAACTCGGCCAGCGGCCGGAAGCCGCGCGCCGAGAGGCTGTTCTCGAAGGCGTGCCGGGCGGGTCCGAGCAGCAGCTCCCCGGCGGCCCCGACACCCCCGCCGATGACGATCAGCGCCGGGTCCAGCAGCGCGGCTACCGAGGCCGAACCCTCGCCGATCCACCGGCCGAGCTCGGCGAGCAGTTCGATCGCGAGCGGGTCGCCCTCCTTGGCCGCATCGGTGATGTGCGGTCCCTCGAGCTTCGCCGCGTTCCCGCCCGCGAGCTCCAGGAGCCGGACCGCGCGCTCGGGCTGAGTGATCAGCGCGGACTGGGCGTCGCGCACCAGGGCGCTGCCGGAGGTGTACTGCTCCCAGCAGCCCTCGTTCCCGCAGCCGCAGTAGTGCCCATTCGGGACGACGCGCATGTGGCCGACCTCGGCCGCCACGCCCCACGCCCCACGCACGAGATTCCCGCCGACGACGATCGCCCCACCCAGGCCGGTGCCGACGGTGAGCAGGAGCATGTCATCGACGTCGCGACCGGCGCCGAACCGGAACTCGGCCCAGCCTGCGGCGTTCGCGTCGTTCTCGACCACGATCCGGACGTCGTCGTTGCCCAGCAGGGCGCGCACGTTCGTCTGGAGCGGATAGTCCCGCCAGGCGATGTTCGGCGCGAACAGGACCGTCGAGCGGTCGGAGTTCACGAAGCCGGCGGCGGCGACGCCGATGGCGCCGATCTCGAAGTCGCGCGAGAGCTCGGTGTAGACGTCGGCGACCGCGAGATCGATGCTCGCGGCATCGTCGGGCTCCGTGACGCGCCGGGTCTGGGCGAGGATGTTCCCGTCCTCGTCCACGACCCCCGCGGCGATCTTCGTTCCGCCGATGTCCACACCGATGGCGTGCATGTGCGTCCTCACTGTGCCGGGGCTGATGGGGTCCTCGCGAAAGAGCACCCGTGGGAAGGCTACCCACGTCCGACGGCGGCTACTCCCGCCCGGCTATCGTGAAGTGGTCCGGACATCCCCATGATTCCCGCCGGACCTGCCATCTGACACTGGAGCCAGCATGGACGAGTTCCGCACACCCCGGCTCGTCGAGGTCGATCGCTCGCACAACCTCAACGATCTCTTCGCCGAACGCGTCGCCGCGACTCCCGACAAGACCGTCATCGAGCACAAGACCTCACCGCTCGGCCCGTGGATCGCGCTGTCGGCGCGCGAGTTCGATGCCGAGATCGTCGCCGTCGCCAAGGGGCTGGTGGCCCGCGGCGTCGAGCCCGGGGACCACGTCGCGATCATGTCCCGCACCCGCTACGAGTGGACGTTGCTCGACTGGGCCCTGTGGGCGGCCGGGGCGGTGCCCGTCCCGGTGTACGAGACGTCGTCGGCGGAGCAGGTGCACTGGATCCTCACCGACTCGGACGTGACCCTGCTGCTCGTGGAGACCGCCGAGCACGCCGAGACCGTCGCGCAGGTCCGGGCCCAGACCCCGCACCTGCGCGAGGTCCTGATCCTCGACGACGGCGCCGTGGACGCCCTCATCACCGACGGCGCGCGGGTCAACCACGAGGAGATCGCCTACCGGCGGGGCCTGGCGAACCTGGACGACGTCGCGACGATCATCTACACGTCCGGGACCACCGGGCGGCCCAAGGGCGCGGAGCTGACGCACGAGAACTTCTACTCGACGGCCGTGAACGCGGTCGCGGGGCTCAGCGAGGTCTTCGCGACGCCCGGCGCCCGCACGCTGCTGTTCATGCCGCTCGCGCACGTGTTCGCGCGGTTCATCGAGGTCCTGGTCATCCCGGCCGGCACCGTGCTGGGGCACACGCCGGACGCCAAGAACCTGCTCGCGGATCTGGCGTCCTTCCAACCGACCTTCCTGCTGTCGGTGCCCCGCGTCTTCGAGAAGGTCTACAACTCCTCGGAGCAGAAGGCGATCGCCGGCGGCAAGCAGGCCATCTTCGAGCGGGCCGCGAAGACCGCGATCGTGTACTCGCGGGCGCTCGACAACCCCCGGGGTCCGAGCCTGTGGCTGCGGCTGCAGCACAAGGTGGCCGACGTGCTCGTGCTGTCGAAGGTGCGCCACGCCCTCGGCGGGCGTGCCGAGTGGGCGATCTCCGGCGGCGCTCCGCTCGGCGAACGGCTCGGCCACTTCTACCGGGGTCTTGGCCTGCGCGTGCTGGAGGGCTACGGGCTCACCGAGACCACCGCGCCCGCGACGGTGAACACCCCGGACCGCACCAAGATCGGGACGGTCGGCCCGCCGCTGCCCGGGACCGCGGTGCGCATCGCCGCCGACGGCGAGGTCGAGGTGCAGGGCCCGCACGTCTTCCGCGGCTACCACAACAGCCCGGCCCTGACCGCGGAGGTCTTCGACAACGGCTGGCTGCGCACGGGTGACCTCGGCATGCTCGACGACGACGGCTTCCTGCGGATCACCGGGCGCAAGAAGGAGATCATCGTCACGGCCGGCGGCAAGAACGTCGCGCCGGCCATGCTCGAGGACCGCCTGCGCGGACACCCGCTGGTGAGCCAGGTCGTCGTCGTCGGCGACCAGCGCCCCTTCATCGGCGCACTCATCACGCTCGACGCCGAGTCCGTGCCCGGCTGGCTGGCCGCGCACGGGCACCCCGAGATGAGCGTGTCGGAGGCGGCGACGTTCCCGGCCGTGCTGGCGTCGATCGACGCGGCCGTCCAGAAGACGAACACGTCCGTCTCGCGCGCGGAGTCGATCCGCAAGTACCGGATCCTTGAGGGCGACCTGACGATCGCCAACGGCTACCTCACGCCCAAGCTGAGCGTGCGCCGCCAGCAGGTCCTCAAAGACTTCGCCGCCGACATCGACGCCCTCTACGGCGGCCCCGCCTCCGCCGGCCCCCGCGAGTAGCGATCTTCGCCGAGAGTGGAGTAACCGCCCCGGGAAACCGCTTTCAGGGGGCGGTTACTCCGCTCTCGGCGAGGCGCGGTCCTGGGTGTGGGTGGTGGCGGATACGGTCCGGGCATGGCTTCGGTTCGTCGACTCTCGCGGGCGGACCTTGCACCTCCGGAATCCGGGCGGGCGGTGCAGCTGGGGCTGGACGAGCTCGGGACGCCGCTGCGCGAGGTGACGTTCGTCGTCGTCGACCTCGAGACGACGGGCGGCTCCCCTGCGTCCAGCGCGATCACCGAGATCGGTGCGGTGAAGATCTGCGGCGGGGAGGTCCTCGGGGAGTTCCAGACGCTCGTGAACCCCGGCACCCCGGTGCCCGCGTTCATCGCGACCCTGACCGGGATCACCACCTCGATGGTCGCCACCGCCCCGCGGATCGAGCAGGTGCTGGGCTCGTTCCTGGAGTTCGCGCGCGGCTCGGTCCTCGTCGCGCACAACGCGCCGTTCGACATCGGCTTCCTCAAGGCCGCCGCCGCGCAGTGCGAGTACGCGTGGCCGGGCAACCAGGTCCTGGACACCGTGCGGCTCGCCCGGCGGGTGGTGCTGCGCGACGAGGCACCGAACCACAAGCTGGGCACTCTCGCGGCCCTGTTCGGCGCCACGGTGACCCCCGACCACCGTGCCCTCTCCGACGCCCGCGCGACCGTCGACGTGCTGCACGCGCTGCTCTCCCGGCTCGCGCCGCTCGGCATCACCCACCTCGAGGACCTCGCGACGGCGACGGACCCGGTGCCGTCGGACGTTCGCCGCAAGCGGCACCTGGCCGACGGCCTGCCCGATGCGCCCGGGGTGTACCTGTTCCGCGGCCCGGACGAGGAGGTGCTGTACGTCGGGGTGTCGACGTCGATCCGCACCCGCGTGCGCAGCTACTTCACCGCCGCGGAGAAGCGCGGCCGGATGACCGAGATGGTCCGGCTGTCGCACGCGGTGACGCCCGTCGTGTGCGCGACCCCGCTCGAGGCCCGCGTGCGCGAGCTGCGGCTGATCGCCGAGCACTCCCCGCGGTACAACCGCCGTTCGCGGTTCCCCGAACGGATGCCCTGGGTCCGGCTGGTCGAGGGCGCGCAGCCCCGCCTCCAGGTCGTCCTGGAGGTTCATGCGGGCCAGGCGCACATCGGCCCGTTCTCGTCGAGGACGCTCGCGCGCCTCGCGGTCGATGCCCTGCACGCGACGTTCGCGCCGCGCACCCCCGGGACCCGCGGCATGCGGAGTCTGGATGCCGCGGGGGCCGCCCTGGTGCGCGCGGCGATGCTGGGCGACCCCGCCGCCGTCGTGCACGCCCATGCCGCGCGGATCGCCGCCCACGTGACGCACGAACGGTACGAGGAGGCCAGCGCGGTGCGGGACCGGCTCGACGCGTACGTGCGCGGCGCCACCCGCGCGCAGCGCCTCGCCCCGCTTGCGGCCTGCCCCGAGCTCGTGGCCGCCCGGCGCACGAACGACGGCGGCTGGGAGGTCGTCCTCGTGCGGCACGCCCGCCTCGCGGGCACCGCGGCCGTCGACCGCCGCGACGACCCGCGGGCAGCGATCTCCGCGCTGCGGCTCACCGGCGAGCACGTCACCGCACCGGTCTCGCCCGCGCCGGCGGCCCATCCCGAGGAGGCCGACCTGCTGCTCGACTGGCTCGACTCCCCCGGCGTCCGGCTGGTGGACGTCGCCCCGGACGTCGACGCCCTGCCGGGCCGGTCCTGCCCGGTCCGCGGCGCGCAGGCGTACGCCGACCCGGCGCGCACGGCCGCCCTGGTCGCGCTGCTGCGCGACTCGCTCGCCGCCACCGGCGCACGCACGACGTCGACCGGCGCGGCATGATGGGCGAACGCCCGTCCGCCCCGCCCGGAGGAATCCCCATGCTCACTGCCATCGTCCTGATCGACGTCGACGCCGCCCGGATCCCGGAGGCCGCCGCCGCGATCGCCGAGGTCCCGGGCGTGAGCGAGGTCTACTCGGTCGCGGGCGAGGTGGACCTCATCGCGATGGTCCGCGTCCGCGAGCACGACGAGCTGGCCGTGGTGATCGCGGACCGGCTGAGCAAGGTCGAGGGTGTCGTGCGCACCCAGACCTACATCGCGTTCCAGACGTATTCGAAGCACGACCTCGAGAAGGCATTCTCGCTGGGCATCGAGGACTGAGGGCGCCCCAGCCGGGCAGGCCCGGCCCCGCCCGCTCGGGTCGGCGGTCAACCAGGTGTAGCCGCGCCTTCTCGCGATCCAGTTGCACGATCGGAGTGGGGCCGCGCTTCCCCGAGCGCCGGATTCGACCGCGAGTGCTGACACCGCGAAGAACTTCCGCCGAACTCGGAGACTTGCGACGAAGCGCGCCACCGCTGCGGACCGGTGAACCTCGTGCCAGTGACACGGGGTCGAGTTCGCCATTTTCACGCGAATTCGCCGGTTTCGATCGACGAAGTCGACTCAAAGTGGCGAACTCGGCGCTGCGGGAACCGTGTCGGCCCCGGGCGGGCGACGGCGGGTCGTCGTCGTCCTCGCCGTCCGCGCGGGAGGATCGACCAGGTTTCCGTCCGACCGCACTCCTTGGCCATTTCGACCCGACCTTCTCACCGACCGACCCGGAGGACCCACCGATGGACCCGAACGACCGGGCGATGCTCGCTCCCGCGCTGGCGCAGGCGCGCGAGGGGCTGGCCGAGGGCGGGATCCCGATCGGCGCGGCACTCATCGTGGACGGCGAGGTGATCGCCGTTGGGCACAACCGGCGGGTGCAGCTCGGCAGCGCCATCCGGCACGGCGAGACCGACTGTCTCGAGAACGCCGGGCGGCTGCCGGCACGCGTCTACGCGCGCGCCACGATGGTCACGACCCTGTCCCCGTGCGACATGTGCACCGGTGCGATCCTGCTGTACAAGATCCCGCGCGTCGTGATCGGCGAGAACCGGACGTTCTACGGCGGCGAGGACCTGCTGCGCTCGCGTGGCGTCGAGGTGATCGTGCTCGACGACGTCGAGTGCGTGCGCCTCATGCGGGACTTCATCGCGTCCGAACCGACGCTCTGGAACGAGGACATCGGCGAGCAGGACTGACCTCCGTCGGACCTTCTTGCCCGACGTCCGGCCGTCGGCCGTCGCAGTTCCCGACGTCCGCCGTCGGCCGCGCGACCGACAGGCCCCTATGCGGAGGCCGCGATCCAGCGCTCGAGAACGTCCGCCGCCGCGCCGTCGTCCACCGCGCGGGCAGCGAGGGCCATGCCCGCACCCAGCCGCTCGGCGAGGGAACCGGTCGCGGTGCCGGGCAGGACGGCGTCGGCCACCAGGGCGGCCGCGGCGTTCAGCAGGACCGTGTCGCGGATCCGTCCGGGCTCCCCGGCGAGCACGCGCCGCGCGACGCCGGCGTTGTACACGGCGTCGTCACCGCGCAGGTCCTCGATCGTCGCGGGTGCGAGGCCCAGCTCGGCGACCGAGTCGAGCACGGACTCGGTGACCACCCCGCCGCGGGACTCCCACACGCGCGAGCGCGCGGTGGGCGCGAGCTCGTCGAGCCCGTCCTCGCCGCGGAACACGAGTGCACTCGTCCCCCGGGAGGCGAACACGCCGGCGACGAGCGGCGCCATCCGCGGGTCGGCGACCCCGACCGCCGTCGCGGCCGGCTGCGCGGGGTTGGTGAGCGGGCCCAGGAGGTTGAAGACCGTCGCGATGCCCAGCTCGCGTCGGGCGACCGCGGCGTGCCGCATCGCCGGATGGAACACCTGCGCGAAGCAGAACGTGATGCCGACCTCGGTGGCGAGCTCGGCGATGCGCTCGACCGGCTGGTCGAGCCTGATCCCGAGCACCTCGAGCACGTCGGCCGAGCCGGACGCGGACGACGAGGCGCGATTGCCGTGCTTGACGACCGTCGTGCCGGTCCCGGCCACGACGAGCGCCGCCATCGTGGAGATGTTGACCGTGCGCGTGCGGTCCCCGCCGGTCCCGACCAGGTCGACCGTCCGTCCCGGCACGGAGAACCGCCGCGAGTGCGCGAGCATCGAGTCGGCGGCCGCACCCAGCTCGGCGACCGTCTCGCCCTTGCTGCGCAGCGCGACGAGGAAGCCGGCGAGCCGCGCGGGGGACACCTCGCCGGACATCACCTGGTCCATCGCCCACGACGTCTGCTCCCCGGTGAGGTCCTCCCGGGCGACCAGGAGCGTCATGAGGTCGGGCCAGGTGGGGACGGTCATGCGGAGGGCGGGCTTGCCAGCAGGCGCGCGATGACGCTCTGCAGCTCGATCGGGTCGAACGGCTGCGAGACGACGGCGTCCGCGAGGGACCAGCTGGCGAGCCAGGAGTCCTGCGGGCGCGCCGTCAGCACGAGAATCGGCGGGCACTGGAAGAGCTCGTCCTTGAGCTGTCGGCACAGGCCCATCCCGCCCGACTTGGCCGCCTCGCCGTCGAGCACGAACAGGTCGAAGCCCCCGGCGTCGGCGTGGTCGAGCACGGCGGCGTGGGTCGCGGTCTGTACCCAGTCGATCGCGGGCGCGCCGCGCTTCAGCCGGGGCCCGACGGCGAGCAGCACCGACGCGCGCGTGTCGACGTTGGTGCCGTAGAGCAGCACCCGAGGTGCACGCTCCTGCGCCGTGGTGTGTTCTGCGCTGTCCGTGAGTTCCGTGGTCATGCCCGCCCTCGTTCGTGCCTCGTTCGTCCCTCGCGGGTGCCCGCGTGAGCACTAGTTCTGGCATCTTGGCATGCCCCGGCACTCGCGGGCACCACCGCCCACCCGATGCACCCTCGATGAGGGATAGTCCCAGGCGAGCGCCCGCGAGCGTATCGGTACCGGCGGGCTGCACCGTGCCAGGAGCCCGATCTGACGATGTGACACATGCCGCGACGCTCGGCCTGGGTCTAATGACCCATTCGACGCCGATCTCCACCATAATGACCATCGTGTCGACAGCAACGGCTGCTACCAGCGCCCCGGTCCGAGTGAGTGTCAACCGACCCAACCCGGTTTCGGTCGGGACGATCGTGTGGCTCGCCAGCGAACTCATGTTCTTCGCTGGCCTGTTCGCGATGTACTTCACCCTTCGAGCGACGGTGCCCGAGGAGTGGGCGGCGCAGACGCCGCTGCTCAATCTGCCGTTCGCGGCGGTGAACACCACAGTCCTTGTGACGTCCTCGGTGACGTGCCAGATGGGCGTGTGGGCGGCGGAGCGGTTCCAGCCCCGACGCAGCGGCAGCATCTTCGCGCTCAACCGCTGGGGCATGAACGAATGGATGACGCTCACCTACGTGATGGGCGCCTTCTTCATCGGCGGCCAGGTCTTCGAGTACGTCGGGCTGGTGAACGACGGGCTGACCATCGCCTCGAGCCCGTACGGCTCGGTCTTCTTCCTCACGACCGGCTTCCACGGGCTGCACGTGCTGGGCGGGCTGATCGCGTTCCTGTTCCTGCTCGGTCGCTCGTTCGTCGCCAAGCGCTTCGGTCACCACGAGGCCACGACCGCGATCGTCGTGTCGTACTACTGGCACTTCGTCGACGTCGTCTGGATCGCGCTGTTCTCCGTCATCTACCTGATCCGTTGACCCCCGCGCGGCAGGGCACCACTTCCACGATCAACCACAACTGCGAGACGAGGATCCAACCGTGAAGGCACTCGCAGCCCGCAGGCACCACCGGTTCGCACCGATGCTGCTGCTCCTGCTGGCGCTGCTGGTCACCGGCGGCTTGTACGCAGCCCTCGAGCCCAGCTCGGCCAACGCCACAGCCGCCACGCCCAGTGCGAACGACGTGGACTCCGGCACGAAGCTGTTCAAGGCCAACTGCGCAACGTGCCACGGCATGAACGCGCAGGGCACCAGCGCCGCACCATCGCTGATCGGCGTCGGAGCGGCCTCGGTCGACTTCCAGGTCAGCACCGGCCGCATGCCGGCCGAGGCGAACGGCCCGCAGGTCATCGCGAAGGCGCCGCAGTTCGACGCCAAGCAGACCGCCCAGCTCGCGGCCTACGTCGCCTCGCTCGGCGCCGGCCCGGCCGTCCCGACCGCCGACCAGGTCGACGGGTCGAAGGGTGACGCCGCGAACGGCATGGCGCTGTTCCGCACGAACTGCGCCATGTGCCACAACGCCGTCGGCGCCGGTGGAGCCCTCTCCGCCGGTAAGTACGCGCCCGCACTGTGGGACACCAAGCCGACCGCGATCTACGAGGCGATGGGGACCGGGCCGCAGTCGATGCCCGTGTTCAACGACGCCAACCTGACCCCGAAGGAGAAGCGCGACGTGATCGCGTACGTCGAGGCCCAGCGCAACGGCTCGCCCGGTGGCGCCGAGCTCGGTTCCCTCGGCCCGGTGAGCGAGGGCGTGTGGGTCTGGGTCCTCGGAATGGGCCTGCTGATCGGTTGCGCCGTCTGGATCGGAGCGAAGTCCTCGTGAGCACGCACAACCCCTCCACGGACCTCACGGGGCCCGGCGACCACGACAACGCCGTCGTCCCGGAGCACTTCACGGACCCCGGTCATCCCGAGCACCAGCCTCGCCTGTCTGACCTGGACCCCAAGGCCAACAAGCGTGTCGAGCGCCAGGTCGTGCTGCTGTTCGCGATCTCCGCCCTTGGCACGATCGGCACGCTCGTCGCCTACGTCGCGGTCCCCCCGGGTGACACCCCGGGCAGCATGCGGCTGTCCAACCTGCTGCTCGGCCTCGGGATGTTCCTGGGCATGTTCTGCATCGGCCTCGCCGCGGTGCACTGGGCCAAGGCCCTGATGAACTCGCACGAGAAGGAAGACCAGCGGCACCCGCTCGCCAGCTCCACCGAGACCCGGGTCACCGCGATCGACATGCTTCGCGAGGGCACCGCCGACTCGGCGATCGGTCGGCGCGGCGTCCTGCAGGGCGCGATGATCACGGCCCTCGCGCTCGCCCCGCTCGCCATCGTCGTCCCGCTGGTCGGCGACGTCGGCGACAACTGGGACATCTCGAAGTTCAAGCACACGCTGTGGAAGAAGGGCACGAAGCTCGCGATCGACCCGTCCGGCCGGCCGATCAAGGCCGCGGATGTCACGATCGGGTCCGCGTTCCACGTCATCCCGGCGAACCTCGAGGAGGCGGAGCACCCGCTGGACGAGAAGGCGAAGGCCGTCGTCCTGCTGGTGCGCCTGGACCCGCGGGACCTGCACGAGGCCCCGGACCGCAAGGGCTGGTCCTACGACGGCATCGTCGCCTACTCCAAGATCTGCACCCATGTCGGGTGCCCGGTCGCCCTGTACGAGCAGCAGACGCACCACCTGCTCTGCCCGTGCCACCAGTCCACGTTCGACGTCGCCAACGGTGCGAAGGTCGTCTTCGGCCCCGCCAAGCGGCCCTTGCCACAACTGCCGATCGAGGTTGACGATGAGGGCTACCTCGTCGCCCAAAGTGACTTCCACGAACCCGTCGGCCCTAGCTTCTGGGGGCGCCTGAAATGACCACCCCGACCAAACGAGTGACGCCTGCCGCAAAGGGCGCCGCCGCGACCGCAGACTTCCTCGACAGCCGCACCACGCTCGGTGTCGCCGTCAAGGAGCTCTCGCGCAAGATCTTCCCCGAGCACTGGTCCTTCATGCTCGGCGAGATCGCGCTGTACTCGTTCATCGTGATCCTGATCTCCGGGGTCTTCCTCACGCTGTTCTTCGTGCCGAGCATGGCCGAGACGACCTACACGGGGCCCTGGGCCGCGATGCAGGGCGTGAAGATGTCCGAGGCCTTCGCCTCGACCCTGCGGCTGTCCTTCGAGGTGCGCGGCGGCCTGCTGATGCGACAGATCCACCACTGGGCGGCGCTGCTGTTCATGGCGTCGATCATCACGCACATGATGCGGGTGTTCTTCACGGGCGCGTTCCGCAAGCCGCGCGAGCTCAACTGGCTGATCGGCTTCACGCTGATGCTGCTGGGCCTGATCGCCGGCCTCACCGGCTACTCCCTGCCCGACGACGTCCTGTCCGGTAACGGCATGCGCATCACGGACGGCGTCGTCCGCTCGATCCCGATCCTCGGCGCGTACCTGTCGTACTTCATCTTCGGCGGGGAGTTTCCGGGGCAGGAGCTGATCCCGCGGCTCTTCACGATGCATGTGCTGCTGATCCCGGCCCTGATCCTCTCGCTCATCGGCCTGCACCTGATCCTTGTCTTCCTGCAGAAGCACACGCAGTACCCGGGCTCGGGCCGGACCGACAAGAACGTCGTCGGCTTCCCGCTCTACCCGATCTACGTGGCCAAGGCGGGTGGGTTCTTCTTCATCGTGTTCGGCGTGATCGCGCTGATGGCGGCGACGATGACGATCAACCCGGTCTGGAACTACGGGCCGTTCGACCCGGCGATCGTCTCCGCGGGAGCCCAGCCCGACTGGTACATGCTGTTCCTCGAGGGCTCGCTGCGACTGATGCCAGGTCTTGAGATCGTGCTCGGCGGGTACACGCTCTCGCTGAACGTCCTCATCCCGGCCGTCGTGATCCCCGGGATCCTGTTCACGACCCTCGCGCTGTACCCGTTCATCGAGGCCGCGATCAGTGGCGACAAGCGCGAGCACCACGTGCTCGACCGCCCGCGCAACGCCCCGTTCCGCGCCGCGACCGGCGTCTCGATCCTCACCGCGTTCATCGTGCTGATCCTCGCCGGCTCGAACGACCTCATCGCGACCGCCTTCCGCCTGTCGATCTACGACATCACCTGGACGTTCCGGGCGCTGTTCTTCGTCGGCCCGGTGCTCGCGTTCTGGATCACCAAGCGCATCGCCCTCGGGCTCCAGCGCAGGGACCGCGAGCTCGTCCTGCACGGTCACGAGACCGGCCGGATCGTGCGGTTCGCGCACGGGGAGTACATCGAGGTCCATCGGCCGCTGGACGACCACGAGCGCTGGCTGCGGGTCAACTACACGGTGCGCAGGCCGCTCGAGATCGCGCCGGAGTTCGACTCCCGCGGCGTGCGCCGCAAGGGCTACCGCGTCGACGTGCTGCGGCAGCGCCTGTCCAAGGTCTTCTACGAGGACCGGATCGAACCGGTCACCCCCGCGGAGCTCGCGGCTGCCCACTCGCACGGCGAGCACGACGCGCTTGCGAGCGGCGACGCGCACGAGGTCCGTGCCGTGGAGGGCACTCCCGCCGGTGGCGGGCGCAGGCTCGCCGACCCGGACGAAAACGAAGGTCACACAACGCCCGAATCGCGGAATCACTGATCCTGCGCAACGGTTGAACATGTCGACGGCGCAGCCCGCTGGGGCGGCGCCGTCGACTTTTGTCTGAACGCCGCAGCCCGCTGCGGCCTGACGCGAGAGAGGTTTCGCACATGGCTGACTACACCCTCCCGGACCTGCCCTACGACTACTCGGCGCTCGAGCCGCACATCTCGGGTCGGATCATGGAGCTCCACCACGACAAGCACCACGCGGCCTACGTGGCCGGTGCGAACACGGCCCTGGCAAAGCTCGCCGAGGCGCGCGCGACCGGGGTGTTCGACACGGTGAACCTGCACGAGAAGAACCTGTCGTTCAACCTCGGCGGCCACGTCAACCACTCGGTGTTCTGGAAGAACCTCTCCCCCGACGGCGGCGGCACGCCCACCGGTGAGATCGCCGCCGCGATCGACGAGTTCTTCGGCTCCTTCGAGGGCTTCCAGAAGCACTTCGCCGCCAACGCCATGGGCATCCAGGGCTCCGGCTGGTCGATCCTGGCCTGGGACTCGATCGGGCAGAAGCTCGTCATCGTGCAGCTGTACGACCAGCAGAGCAACATCGCGCTCGGGCTCGTCCCGATCGTCACGCTGGACATGTGGGAGCACGCCTTCTACCTGGACTACGTCAACGTCAAGGCCGACTACATCAAGGCCTGGTGGAACATCATCAACTGGACCGACGCGACCGAGCGGTTCACCCGCGCGCGCACCCAGACCGCCGGCCTGATCGTCGCCGTCTGACCCGCACGCAGCACGACGAAGCGCCGATGACCCCAGGTCACCGGCGCTTCGTCGTCCCCGCTCCCCCAGGAGCCACCCCCGCCGAAGTAGTACCCAACCGCCGAAGTAGAGCGTTGCAGGGCTCTACCTCGGCGCGCCGGTACTACCTCGGCGGGCCCGACGGGTCACGCGATGGTGTGGCCACCGTTGACGGCTAGGCGTTCTCCGGTGATGAAGGACGCGCGGTCGGACGCTAGGAAGGTGACGGCGGCGGCGATGTCGGCGGGACTGCCGATCCGGCGCAGGGCAACCTCCTCGGCGTACTGCTGGAGCGCCTCCGGCGGGGTACCGGCGTGTCGTTCGACCGGAATCCACCCGGGGGCCACGAGATTGACCGTGATGTTGTACGGACCGAGCTCACGGGCCCAGGAACGGGTGAGACCCAGCTGCGCGCCCTTGGCCGCCACGTAGGCCGACATCCCTGGCAGGGCGCGCTCGAACATGTCCGAGCCGATGTTGATGATGCGTCCGTGGCGGCGTTGCTGCATGCCGGGCAGGACGGCGCGCATGAGCAGGGTGGGGCTCTTGACGAAGAAAAAGAGCTGGTCGAGCAACGCATCCCAGGTCAGGTCCTGGGCGGCGACGGACGGCTGCGGGCCCGTTGCGTTCATGACGGCGACGTCGATGGGTCCCAAGCGTTGGGTGACGTCCTGGACCAGCGCGGTCACACTGCCTTCGTCGGTGACGTCGGCGGCGAAGGCCTCGGCCGTGCCACCGGCGTCCCGGATGCTCGCGACGACCGATCGCGCCTGTTCGGCGCCGTGGCGGTAGTTCACCGCCACGGCGAGACCGTCTGCGGCGAGAGCCTTCGCCAGTTCGGCACCGAGCCCTCGAGAAGAGCCGGTGACTAGCGCCACGCGCTGGGTGGATGTCATGCGGACGTTCCTTTCGTCGTGCGGCGCAGCAACGCCGATGGCGCGCGCGCTGAAACTCAGATGAGAACAACACCTTCGAGACCGCTGAGAGTCAATGTCCCCGAAAGCGGTCCGAAGTCCCCGCGCACCCAGTGGGTGCTGACCGCCACCGTCCACCCTGCGTTCCGGGTCCCCGTCATCGTGTTCAGATCCAGCGTGGCGTTTTCGGTCGAGAAGTTGAGAATCACGAGCGTGTCCCCGTCCGCGGCTGTCCGCCGATAGACCAGCAGGTCGCCGTCGTCGACCGCGAGGATTCTCTGGTCTCCCTGACGCAGAGATGCTCGTGTCTTGCGAAGCCGAAGGAGGTTTCGGTACAGCTGCAAGGTGGATGCCGGGTCGCGCTGCTCACTGGCGACATTCAATGTCTCGGCTGTCGGCCCGATGGGCAGCCACGGGCTGGCCGTGGTGAAGCCCGCGCCGGGCCCGGCCGTGCTGGGCTCCAGCCACGGCATGGGGGTTCGCTGCGGGTCGCGCCCGTTCTGGTCCGTCGCAATCCCTGACGGCACCGGGGTGTCGGGAAGTCCGAGCTCTTCCCCCTGGTACAGGAACGGCGTACCGCGCAGGGTGAGCAGGAGCATCGCGACCAGCCGCGCGCGCTCGAGCCCTCGACCGTCCGGCGGACCATCCGCTCCCCCGGTGTCGAACCGGCTTGCCGTGCGGGGTTCGTCGTGGTTGTTCAAGAACCACGCCGGCCAGACGTCGTCGTCGGCGAGCTCGGTGAACTCGTTGATGGCCGTGGCGAACGCCGTGGCCGTGAACGGCAGTCGGACGAAGACGAAGTTGTGTGCCAGATGCAGTTCGTCCGCGGCAAGGTAGGGCATGAGTTCGCGCTGCTCGAAGAGCCAGACTTCGCCCACCACCATCCGGCCGGGATAGGCGTCGATCACCTTTCGAACGGTGCGCAGGTGGTCGTGCACGCTGGGCCAGTCCTGTTGGCGCGGCGGGAGGCCCGGCACGTTGTCGCGATGCCCCGCCGGTGGGCGGCGTCGATGAGGTCCTCCGCGTCGGCAAGCGTGCCGAACCTCGGGTCGATGTCGGTGTGGTCACTGATGTCGCAGCCGAAATCGATCATGGGTGAACGGAATATCGGCGAGAGCCAGATCGCGTCGACGCCTAGGTCCTTGACATAGTCCAGGCGTTCCGTGATGCCCGGCAGGTCGCCGAGGCCGTCCCCGTTGCTGTCCGCGAAGCTGCGGGGATAGATCTGGTAGACGACTGCGGTCTGCCACCAGGGTTTGCCGTCGTGCTCCACGTTGCGCGCCGTCGCGTGGGGCGCGAGTTTTTCCATGCTCATCTAGGGCGCCACGGCGGCAACGCGCCGCTGATCGGTGGTGGCAAGACCTCGATGACGAGGTACGCCAGATCGCTGTCACCGGTGTTCGCCACGGCGTGGTCGCTCATCACCGGGGTCAGCACGACGTCTCCGGGCTGCACCTCAAACCCCTCGCCGTCCAAGGTGACGACACCGGAACCGGACAGGAAGTAGAACGCTTCTTCGGTGTGCCCGTGCTGGTGCGTGCCAGTTTCGGCGCCTGGTACCAGCGCGACCCACTCGAAGCCGTCCCCGTCCGGAACACAGTCGCCTTCATGCACACCCAAGACGTGGCTGGGCTCAGCCCCGGGCGTCGAGATTGCTGTTCCGGCCATCAGAAACACCTTCCAAGGAGAAGCAGAACCGAACCACTACCCACGGACACCGCCAACGACTCGGGGCGCGTGCCGCACGGATGGCCCGATCCGTAGCGAAGACCCCGCCAACGACTGCGAAGCAGGCCAGCGCGCCACCGGGCGAAAGGGGCGGGAATCACGTCGCTTGTGTAACGGTACACCGCAAGTGTGTGGCGGTACACCGGTCGGCTCCAGCCAGCTGGCCTCCGGGCTCTTCGCCCTCTCCCCGTCCAGCAGTGCGATGAGGCCGTGCGACGTTCCCGCGGGAACGTGGCAGGGGCTACCTCAGGTCGGGGCAGGGTGGCGGGCGCGCCAGGCGCGCTGCTTGGCCCGGTTGCCGCACTCGCGCATCGAGCACCACTTGCCGGTCCGAGCCTGCGACGTGTCGTAGAAGGCCCACTGGCATTCCTCGTTCTGGCAGACCTTGAGCCGCTGCCAGGTGCCGTCGTTCATGGCGTCGACGACGATACCGAGGAGCGCACCGAGGGCGCCGTCGACGCCGGGCGCGCGGGGGCGGGCCAGCCAGGCGTGGCCAGGAGTGAAGGACACCAGCAGGCCGGCGCGCTCGGCGACGGCATTGAACGCGGTCACGACGCCTCCCGGCAGGGGGGCGCGCTGGTGGTTCGCCACGAAGGCGGCCCGCAGGGCCTCGCGCAGGGCGCGGGTGCGGTCCAGGTCGACGGTTCGGACCGGGGCACCCGGATCGAGCAGCGACTGCGTCCGCAGCCAGTCCCCGACCTGATCGGTGGTGAGCAGCTCGTCGGTGGCGTTCTCGATGTCGCGCGTGTTCACCAGGCGCCTGATCGTCTCGGCGCGTAGCGGTGCCTGCACGAGCTGCGTCGTCATGGAGCCAGCGTAACCCCTTCGGCGGTTTGGCCAGTTACGGCTCTGCTAACCTCCTCACCTATGACAACGGTTACAGCATCCGCGGCCTCGGTGACGGCTTGGTCCAACCGCAACTTTCGACGGCTATGGGGGTACGGCCAAGATAAGCGTAAAAGGGGCCATGCGCCGATCGTGAGGGACGAGGACCCGTCCGGCGGGGCGCGCCAGCACGCACCGGATGACGGGCCATCTTCCGGCACCACCGATCCGCATCTGGGACCGGTGACCTG
>NZ_DATCNW010000085.1:0-7351 GCF_036565025.1 Pengzhenrongella sp. | reverse complement strand
GGCGCTCGCCGTCATCGCCGCCGCGCTTCTGGACGCCGGGCGGCCGATCATCGTGATCGCCCGGGACGGCCCGCTGCGGGTTCTCGGCGCAGCCCGGGCACCGGCGACCACCTGCGGGTTCTCCCCCGACGCGATAGGCCGGCTGCTCGCGACCCTGCCGTGCGAGGCGGTCGTGCTCGTCGACGACCTGGACGGGCTCGAACAGCAGACCCCAGCGGTCGCCGAGCAGTTGGCCGCCCTGGTGAGCGGCGCGGACGACACCGTCGAGCCGGCCGGTCCGGCCGGTCCGAGCCTCGGGCGCGCGCCGGTCGTCGTCGCCTCCGCACAGACGGCCCGCGCGGCGATGGCCTACCGCGGCGCGCTCGGTGCGCTCCGGGCGACGCGCCGCGGGCTCCTTCTCGGGCTCGCGGAACCGGGCAGCGGCGAGGTGCTGGGCGTCGGGCTCGAGTGGGTCATCGATCCCGCGCACCCGCACGCGCCAGGACGCGGCGCGCGCCAGCACGGCCGGGACCTGGTGCCCGTCCAGGTGCTCGACCCGGACCTCCCCTGAGCACGCCCGGTCGGGACGGGTGGCGGGCTACGCGACCCGGGTGCCGCTCGCGCCGCCGTCGGGCTGGTGCGCGCGGGCCGACGTCGCCGCGAGGACGGCGGGCAGCAACAGTCCGACGACGACCACGACCGTGCTTGCGAGCACGAGTGCGGCCCAGAAAGCCACCTCCGCGCCGAGCCAGCCGATTGCCATCACCGCGAGCAGGAGCTGCCAGGTGATCACCGGGGCGCGGCCCCACCGGCGACCGTGCCAGAGCGCTCGAACGGCGAAGATCAGCGCGGCCGCAATGCCCAGCGCGAACAGCACGAGGAACACCGTCGCGCCCGGCAGCTGGCTCGCTCCGCGCAGCAGATCCGCGATCCACGCACCACCGAGCCCGACGAGCAGGGCCGCCTGGACGAGCACCAGCAGGCACACCGCGGCGAGCACCCGAGGGCGCGGCCGCGCCGGCCCGCTCGGGCTGGTGGGGACCGGGGCGGAGGGTGGCGGAGGGGCAGGGCTGGCGCCCGACCGGTTCGGCGACTTACGGGGGGATCTGGACACGGTCACGACTTTACGACCCGCGCCGCACGGATAGTTCGCGGGCAGTTCGCGGGCAGTTCCGGGCGGTTCAGTGGCCGTTCGAGCCTTGATGTGACCAATACCTCAGTCCTGTGCGAGAAAGACTCGCAATACCCCTTGTGCACCACGCGCCCAGGGGGGAACCTGGTGGCAGCCCCGTTTTCCAACCCCCACTGAGGCGTGCCTTGATTCGGGCCTGCCCTACTTATCTCTAGGAGATCCCATGGACTGGCGCCACCGCGCTGCTTGTCTCGACGAGGACCCTGAACTTTTCTTCCCGATCGGGAACACGGGTCCGGCGCTGCTGCAGATCGAACAGGCGAAGGCGGTCTGCCACCGCTGCACGGTCGTCGACACCTGCCTCAAGTGGGCGCTCGAGTCCGGGCAGGATGCCGGCGTGTGGGGCGGCCTGTCCGAGGACGAGCGCCGCGCCCTCAAGCGCCGCACCGCACGCCAGCGTCGAGCCAGCTGAAAGTTGCGCGCCAGGTCTGGTGCGAACGGAATTGAGGCCCCGACGGACTCCCGCCGGGGCCTCCGTCATGTACACCACCAGGTGACGGGCACCTACGGCCCGCATTGATCGCCGGCAAAACCCGAATTCTGCGAACTGCGCACCTTCGGGTCCGTTCGCGCCTTCGGGGCCGGCACGCCTACGGGTCCCTTCACGCCTTCGGATCGCGCAACGTGACCTCGAGCACAACTTCCGTCCCGCCGCCGTCCCGCGGCAGCCACTCGATCATTCCGCGCAGCTCGTTCGTGACCAGCGTCGAGACGATCTGGGTACCAAGCCCGCTGCCGGCGCCCTTGGGGCCCATTCCGACGCCGTCGTCCGCAACCACGACCCGCAGCTTCTGCGCGTCCCGCTCGGCCCGGATCTCCACCGTGCCGCCGTCGGTCGACGCGAGGCCGTGCTCGACGGCGTTCGTGACCAGCTCGGTGAGCACCAGGGCCAGGGCGGTCGAGTCCGCTGCCGGCACCATGCCGAACTTGCCGGTGGTGACGGTGCGCACGTGCCCGCCCGCGGACGCGACGTCGGCGGCGAGCCGCAGGCTACGGCCCACGAGGTCGTCGAACGGCACGGTCTCGTCGAGGGTCTGCGAGAGGGTCTCGTGCACCAGCGCGATCGTCGCGACGCGCCGCATCGCCTCCTCGAGCGCGGCGCGCGCCTCGGGTGACTCCATCCGGCGTGCCTGCAGCCGCAGCAGCGCGGCCACCGTCTGCAGGTTGTTCTTCACCCGGTGGTGGATCTCGCGGATCGTCGCGTCCTTGGTGATGAGCTCGCGTTCCCGGCGGCGCAGCTCGGACACGTCGCGGCACAGCAGCACGGCGCCGGTGCGCTGCCCGTGCTCGGTCAGCGGCACCGCGCGCAGCGACAGGCACACGCCGCGGGTCTCGATGTCGGTGCGCCACGGCGCCCGGCCCATCACCACGAGCGGCATCGACTCGTCCACCGGCGTCTTGTGCAGGTCGTTCTCGATGTGCTCGGTAGTCACCTCGATCAGCGAGCGCCCGACGAGGGAACCCAGCACCCCCAGCCGGTGGAAGCAGCTCAGCGCGTTCGGGCTCGCGTAGAGCACCTCGCCCTCGGAGTTCAGCCGGATCAGGCCGTCCCCGACACGCGGGGCGCCGCGGCGCGAGCCGGTCGCGGAGTTGGGCAGCGGGAAGTCGCCGCGCCCGATCATGCCCATGAGGTCGTCGGCGGCCTCGACGTAGTTGAGCTCGAGCCGGCTCGGCGTGCGCGCCCCGCCCAGGTTGGTCTGCCGGGCGACGACGGCGATCGCGCGCCCGTTGTGCACGACCGGCATCGCCTCCTCGCGCACCGCGTACGAGCCGAACCACCGCGGCTCGCGCGAACGCTGCGGGCGGACCTCGGTCAGCGCGAGCTGGAGCTGGGGGCGCTGCCCCTCCGGGGCGTGCGCGCCAACGATATCGTCGTAGTAGACGGTCGCCCCGGTGCTCGGCCGGCACTGGCCGATCGCGATGAAATCACCATCGTGGGTCGGCAGCCAGAGCACCAGGTCCGCGAACGCCAGGTCGGAGATGACCTGCCAGTCCCCGATCAACAGGTGCAGCCAGTCGATGTCGGCGGCATCGAGGTCGGAGTGGTGGGAGACCAGGTCGCTCAGGGTAGGCACACGCAAGCGTAGACACGCGCGCGGAGTGCGGACTCCGCACCCGGATACCGGCGACCTTCGGTAGCCTCGTGCTTCAACAGCGCGTCCCTGATGGGGACTATCCCGGCCGGGGTCATTCCGGGCACGGGCGAAGGAGGCCGACACCAGGTGCACGTCCACGTAGAGCTCCGCTACAACGCCGCGGTCCCGGTCGTGGCGGCAATGCTTGCCGACCCCGAGTACGGGCGGGCCCGGGTCGAGGCGAGCGGCGCCATCGCCCACCACGTCGAGGTGGCCGGCGGGCCCGAGGGCCCGTTCACCGTGACCACCCGGCGGTCCATGCCGACGGACCAGATCCCCGCGAACTTCCGCGCCTTCGTCGGCACGAGCGTCGAGGTGCGCCAGGTCGAGGCATGGGAGGAACCCCAGCCCGACGGACGTCGCGGCACGGTGGTCGTGGAGATCGCCGGTGCGCCCGTTCGCCTCACCGGCATCACCACCCTCGAGCCGGATGACGACGACCACACCGTGCTCACCTACGACGGCGACGTGAAGGCCGGCATTCCGCTGTTCGGCGCCGCGATCGAGGAGGCCGCCGGCCGGGCCGTCGGCGCCGCCCTCGAGGCCGAGCAGCAGGCGGGTAATCGGTGGCTGACGGAGCACCATCACGGCACGGCGGCTTGATGGCTTGACGCGGTAGCGCGCGCCCGCGAACGCGAGCACGTGACGACTCGGAGGGGAACGCGATGACGATCGGCGAGGATCGGGTCGGTGCGGTGGCGCGCAGTCGCCCTCGGCTCACCGCGCCGACACTCGAGCAGGTCGCCGCGCTTGCCGGGGTGTCGCGCTCGACCGCGTCCCGGGCGATCAACGGCGGGCTGCGGGTGTCCACCCACGCCCAGGCGTCGGTGGACACGGCCGTCGCCGAGCTGGGGTTCGCGCCGAACCGCGCGGCGCGCTCGCTGGTCACCCGCTGCGCGAACTCCGTGGCCCTCGTGGTGCCGGAGCCCGATGAGCTGGTCATGTCCGACCCGTTCTTCGCCGCCACGATCAGCGGGCTGAGCTCGGCGCTGTCCGAGACCGACCTGCAGCTCGTGCTCGTGATGGCCCGGCCGTCCGACATCGGCACCCGGACCGTGCGCTACCTGCGCGGGGGGCACGTGGACGGCGTCGTCGTCGTCTCCCACCACCGCGACGACATCCTCGCGGACGAGCTGAGCCGCTCGTGCGTGCCGACGGTGTACGTCGGGCGCCCGCTCCAGGGCGACCACGAACTGCCGTACGTGGACGTCGACAACACCCTCGGTGGGCGGCTGGCCGCCGAGTACCTGGTGCGGATCGGCCGACGGCGGATAGGCACGATCGCCGGCCCGCAGGACATGTCCCCCGGCCTCGACCGACTGACCGGCTGGTCGGCCGCTCTCGTCGCTGCCGGGCTGACCGCGGATGCGGTCGCGTTCGGGACGGACTTCACGACAGCCGGCGGTGCGCGCGCCGCGGAACGCCTCCTCGCCGAACATCCCGACGTCGATGCGATCTTCGTCGCCTCCGACCTGATGGCCGCGGGCGCGCTCGGCGTGCTGGCCGCGGCCGGACGCCGGGTACCCCAGGACGTGGCCGTGATCGGCTACGACAACCTGTGGGTAGCCACCTCGACGTCGCCCCCGCTGACCACGATCCTGAACCCCGTCGTCGCGATGGCCCGCGCCGCCGGCGAGATGCTCCTCGATCTGCTGGCCGGACTGCCACCGAGACCCAGCCCGGTGATCTTCGCCCCACAGCTGGTGGTCCGTCGCTCGACCTGAGTGAAGAGCGGTCGAACCCGCTCCTCGCCTCGGGGCTTCAATGGACCACCGCCCCAGGTGAAAACAGGGGTGAACAGTGCTGAACTAGATATCGCCGGACGCGAGAAGTCACCACGACGTTCGTGCGACGCCAGTTCCACTGGAGAGTGCATCATGACCGTCCATCAGGAGACGACGGGGCGCCGCCGGCGACCTCTCGGGGGTCTCGCGGTGCTGATCACGGGCGCCGTGCTCGGGCTCTCGCTCGATTCGGTCGTGGCCCGAGCAGTCGTGCTGGTCCTCACCGTGGCGGCCACCGCGGTCGTCATCGGCCGCCGCGCGCCACCCACGAGGCCGCATCCGTCCTCGGCCGCCGAGGAGCGGGACGATGCCGCCGACCAGCGCGACCACGCCGCCGACCAGCGCGACCAGGCAGCCGACCACCGCGACGAGGCTGCTGGACAGCGCGACAGCGCCGCCGACCAGCGCGACCAGGCAGCCGACCTCCGGGACCACGGGGGCAAGCAGCGCGACGACGCCGGCGAGCGGCGGGACCGCGCCGCCGACCGGCGGGACGAGGCAGCCGACCTCCGGGACCGGGCCGGCGAGCAGTTCGACGAGGCCGACGAGCACGACGAGCAGCCTGCCGCGCAGGGCACCGGCAGGCTCGCGACCGACGGTCACCTGCGCTCGACCCTCGCCCGGCAAGAAGCTGCCGACGACCGGAGCCGGGCCTCACAGGATCGCGAAGCGGGCGCCAGCGAACGCACGGAAGCGGAGGTGGACCGCGGCACCGCGCTCGCCGATCGGGCAGCGTCGGCGACCGAACGCACGCACTCCGAGGCGGAACGCGACACCGCGCTCGCCGATCGCGGGGCCTCGGCGACCGAACGTACCCACGCCGGACTCGATCGCGACTCCGCGCTGACCGATCGTCGCGCATCCGCCGACGAACGGGCGTCCGCGTCCATCGACGGACTGACCGGTGTGTACCTCCGGAGCGTTGGCTTCATCGAGCTGGAGCATGAGGTGGACAAGGCACACCGGACAGCGCAGCCCCTCGTCCTGGCCTTCGTCGACGTCGACCATCTCAAAGACATCAACGACTCACGCGGTCACGCGGCGGGTGACCGGATGCTGCGCGAGGTTGCGACGACGCTGCGTACGAACCTGCGTTCCTACGACCTGGTCTTCCGCTACGGCGGTGACGAGTTCGTCTGTGCGCTCTCGGGCCTGCCCCTGGCCGAGGCGACGAAACGACTGGCGCACGTCAACACAGCTCTTGCGGTCGCCCCCGAGCACGGCTCGGTCACGGTCGGGCTTGCGCAGCTACGGCCGGCGGAGTCGGCCGACGCCGTCGTCGCTCGCGCGGACGCGGCGTTGCTGGAAGAGCGGCTCCGGAACAGGCGCACCCCCCGGTAGCGCTCCGGCGCGGACACGTGTCCGGCTCGGGCCGGGATCCCGCCGAGCCGCAGCCCGGTGATGTTCGCCCCTGAGCTGGTCATCCGCCGCTCGGCGTGAGGCTGGGCGACGCCGCCCGACCGGCGGACCTGGCGGGTTGCCTACTCCGGAACGAGGTCGTGCCGGCGGGCGTAGTGCCGGCGCGCACGGTCGCGGTTTCCGCAGTCGCCGCTGCTGCACCACCGGCGGGTGTTACTGCGGGTGCGGTCGAGGAAGAGCCACCCGCAGCCGGGTCCCGCACAGCGGCGCAGGCGGTGCACCTCGGGGGACTGCAGGAGATCCAGGGCCTGCAGAGCCAGCACCCGGGGCAGGTCTGCGGGACGGCGCGCAGCGAGCCGCCAGCGCGCCGGCGAGCCGACCAGGTCGCTCACGGCGATCGCGTCGATCAGGTGAGCGCGCAGCGCCGCCGGGATCACCCCGACAATGCCCGACGGCGGGGTGTCGGTCAGCGGTGCCAGCACGGCCGCCAGCTGTTCGCGAAGGTCGCGGACCTCATCGAGTACGCGCTGCGCCGACGTTTGGTCCCGCGCGCCCAGCTCGCTGACGTCGGCGGCGGCACTGGGGTCCAGCAGGTCGACGCGCAGGCACCAGCCGAGCAGCGCGGGGAGGTCGACGAGATTGTCCCGTCGTCGCTCGTCGTCCCGCCGCCAGGAGACCGTGTTCACCAGGTCCAGCGCAGGGTGCCCGCCGATGAGCTCGGGCATGCGGGTTGCGACCACGGGTGGGCCTCCTCCTTGTCTTCAGACCCAGATCCGCGAGTAGTGGCGGTTCTGGGGCCTCGGTGCTCGTTTCGGGCGCCGTTGGCGGTTTTTCCGTGACGCGACATGGCTGGGTCCCGGCTGTCGCGTCGGGTGGGCGGGTTTCCGGGCCGTGGTTGTGGT
>NZ_DATCNW010000084.1:0-11496 GCF_036565025.1 Pengzhenrongella sp. | reverse complement strand
GAGACAGCCGTAGAGCCGTAGAGCCGTAGAGCCGTAGAGCCGTAGAGCCGTAGAGCCGTAGAGCCGTAGAGCCGTAGAGCCGCAGGTTGCTCTGCGGGGACCAGACCAGCTTCGCGCCCGCGCCGGCCGCCCGGGCGAGCTGGTCTCGGGTCATCGCCGACCCGTGAATGATGACCGTGGCCGCGGTGAGGGCGTCGGCGGCGACCAGGTGGTCGAACTCGTCGATGGACCGCTGGTCGCTGCGCCTGCCCTCGGCGAGATGGATGTAGAACGCGGTCACGTCGCCGCTGGCGATCCCGGCCAGGATCGCCCGGAGCTGGTCCCCGTCCGACGACGCCGGGTCGCCCGGGAGGTCGATCAGGCTGCGGGCATGGTGCTCGCCGAAGATGGTGCGGTCGACGTTGCGCACCAGGAACTCGTCGGTGCCCTGGGTCCGCCCGCTCGCGCCCTGGATCGCGGTGACGCGAGATCAGCCCGTGTCGTGCCCGCCGGAGCCGGCCCCCTCTCGTCGAGATCGTGGGCGGCTACGGACCACGGCGTGCCGGTGAGGTAGGCGTTCATGAACAGCTCGCCCGGGTCGGTCACCTGCCCGGGCTGCGTCATGGTCGTCACGGCAACCTCCTCGTCGAGGCGGCGGTGCCGGCGCTGCGCGGCACACGGTCGCTTCCAGTGGTACTCGCGGATCCGGGCCCCGACAAGTGACCGAGCGGCGCGGGCCCGCCCGGCCGCGCACGCGACTAGGACCCGGCGCTGTAGATGTCCGAGCCGAAGCGGTTCAGGCCGGGCGTGGCGGCGTAGCCGAGGTGCGGCAGGGCGAACAGGTCCTCGATGCTCGCGAGCAGGCTGTAGTGGTTGTACGGCGTGCTCGACGAGGTCCCGCCCTTGACGAACGGGGAGATCACGAGCGCTCCGACGCGGCCTCCGCCCGGACCGGCGATCCCCGGCTGCTTCGCGTTCGGGCCGGGACCTTCACCGCAGCAGGCCGAGGAGTCGGACGAGGGGCTGTCCGACTCGTCGAACGTGATCACGAGCACGCCGTCCGCGCGGAACGCCGGTGCGGCGGTGATGAGCGGGACCCATTTCCGCAACCATGCATCCGCGCCGGCCAGGCCGCCGTGCGAGGCGTCGACGCACGGCGAGTCGTGCCCGTCGTGGCACAGGTTCGGGGTGATGAACGCGAGGTTCGGGGTGCTCGCGGCAGCGGCGAGGTCCGCCGGCAGCGCCGTCAGGTCGACGTCGCGCCGGGCGCAGTCCGGCGAGCCCGTGATGCTCGCGAAGTACACGAACGGGTTGTGCCGCGCGGCGTACTGGTCGCCGACCCGGGCGCCCTGGGTGTCGTCGACGGTGCCGGTCTGCGGATGGCGGCACGGAGCACCCATGTCCTCCAGATAGCCCTTCCAGGTGCGACCCGACGCGGTGAGCTGACCCGGCAGGGTCGGCACGTCGGCGGGATAGACACAGCCCGCACCGACGGCCTGCCCGGGCGGCGCCGTCCCGGTTTCCTCGAACGGGGAGTAGACGCGGCAGTCGCCCTGGGTGCGCGGGTTCGGGCCCTGCCCGGAGATCTGCGCGAGGTAGTTCGGCAGCGAGTGGTGCGCCGTGCCGTAGTACTGCTCGAGCAGGACGCCGTCCCCGCGCAGAGTCTTCGAGAGATACGGCGCGTCGGAGCCGGCCCCCCAGACCTCGTCGAACCCCTTGTTCTCGAGGTTGATCACGAACACGTGCGCGGCCGGCGGCAGGACGGTGGCCGCGGTCGGCGCGGCGGTCGATGGCTCCGGGCTCCCCGCGGTGGCTGACGGCTCCGGGCTTTTCGCGGTGGCTGAGGGTTCC
The DNA here is from genome assembly GCF_036565025.1 of Pengzhenrongella sp. NCBI lineage: Bacteria > Bacillati > Actinomycetota > Actinomycetes > Micrococcales > Pengzhenrongella > Pengzhenrongella sp. Next base: position 9,666 of record NZ_DATCNW010000084.1, on the reverse strand, counting down.
GGGCTACGCGTGGGCGCGGCGCACGATCCCGTGAGGAGGGCGAGCATCAGGATGACGAGCGCTCGCCGTGTCGTGTGGCTCATGAATGCCGCTGACCGCGGGCGCTACGAGGTGACGTCCGGGGCCGGCCTGCCGACCTCCCAATGGTGACCCCACGGATCGACCAGCCGTCCGATCCGCCAGCCGTGGCCGTCGGCGACGGGCGAGATCTGGATCGCGTCAGCGTCGAGGGCCCGCTGGAAGGCCGCGTCCGGGTCGTCGACCGTGAGGATCATCCGGATCGGCCCACCACCCGTGGCGGAGCGGCGGAAGTCCGGCTCCTCCTGGAGCCAGAAGTCCGCGGGGCCGATCGCCAGCTGCGCGACGACGACCCGGCCGCCGTCGTCCTCGAGCCGGTAGCGCTCGACGGCGCCGAACGCGGCCTGGTAGTAGGCGAGGGCGGTCGGGCCATCGCTGACGGACAACCACGGGGCGAGGCTGGTCACGACGCGTTCGTTGGAAGTCATGGCGTCTGACTACTCCTCGCAGCCGCGGGTGTCCAGGTCCGCCGCGCGCGCCAGGCTGCGACGAGGTGCGCAGCCGGTCAGTAACGCCGTGATAACGCCCGTGCTCGCAGACTCGATGCCACGTAACCGTCGCGCCCCTGGGGGACCGCATGAGCATCGAGATTCGCGCGTACAGCAACGGCGACGAAGCCTCCATCGTCTGGCGGGCGGGGGAGCGGATCGCCGGCTGCCGGGGATTCGCCGTCCTGCGTGAGGCGGTGGCCGCCGACGGCTCGACCGCGAGCGACACGCTGTCGACCTTCGTCGGGTTCGCCTCCCAGCGGCCGCTGCCCTCGGGTGCCCACCGGCCCAGCACGGTCTGGCCGGTCCAGCGCTTCATCTGGCGCGACTACGACGTCGAGAAGTTCCAGCGGGTGCGGTACCAGGTCGTGCCGATGCTGGGTCCGGCGGACCAGCTGACGCAGGCCCCGCCCGATCAGGCCAGCGGGTGGACGCCCTGGCTCACCGTGGGAACCGGTCAGACGCCGGGATTCGAGGCGTACTTCAACCGCGGGATCGTCGCCACCCAGTGGCTGGCGCGACGCCTGGCGGTGCCGCCCGACGAGGAGCGCGCCAAGCTCGGTGAGGTCATCGCGGACCCGACCTCCGAGATCAGGAGGTTCCTCGGCGGCCTCGACCGGGTCGCGCTGCTCAAGCTGCTGGCCGACGCCAAGGCGAACGGGAATGTCCTGTATCTCGCCCTCTACGAACTGGACGACCCCGAGCTGATCCCGGCGCTCGTCGCCGTCGGCGCGAAAGCGAACCTGCTGCTCGCGAACGGCGCCGACACTCCCGACGAGAACAAGGAGGTCCGTCAGCAGCTCAGGGACACCTCGCAGGTCAAGGTCTTCGACCGGCTCGTCTCGTCCGGCCACTTCGCGCACAACAAGTTCGTGGTGATCTGCGACCCGGACGGGACGCCGCAGCGGGTCTGGACCGGCTCGACGAACTGGACGATGACGGGCCTGTGCACGCAGGCGAACAACGCACTGCTCATCGATGACCCGGTGCTCGCGACCGGCTACCTCGCCTACTGGCACCGGCTGGAGGCAGCGGGCAGCGCGTATCCCCCCGAGCTCAAGGCGGCCGACCAGCAGCCGCTGCGGACCACCGTGGGCGCCGCGCGGATCACCGCCTGGACGACGCCCGTCCCGCACCTCGTCGACCTCGTCGACGCAAGAGGGCACCTCGAGGCCGCGACCCAGGGCGTGCTGTTCCTGATGTTCGTCCCGGGGAAGTCGGGCACCCTGCTGAACGACATCCTCGCGCTCGACGAGCGACGGCTCTTCGTGCACGGCGTGATCAACCAGGACCCGGGCGGCGCCAAGGCCCCGCTCATCAAGATCGTCCAGCGCGGGCACGTCCTGGACGCGGACCCCGAGGTGATCCTGCCCGCGGCCATCAGCGCCCCGCTCGCGTCCTGGAAGCAGGAGCTGCGGTCGTACAGCCTGGCGGTCGTGCACAGCAAGGTGGTGGTGATCGACCCGTTCGGGCCGCACCCGGTCGTCATCACTGGCTCGCACAACCTGGGACCCAAGGCGAGCGGCCGGAACGACGACAACCTCGTCATCATCGAGGACGCCCCCGGTCTCGCCGCCGAGTACGCCGTCAACATCCTCGGCGTCTACGACCAGTACAAGTGGCGCTACAACATGCTCGTCCAGGCGAAGCAGGGCGCCGCGCCCGACCAGAAGGCGTGGACCGGACTCCAGGACGACGACACCTGGCAGGACGACTTCTTCGGTGAGCAGAAGCAGCGTGAGCTCCGCTTCTGGTTCGGCGAGTCACCCGCGCTCCTCGACCTCACCTCGCACTGATCCCGCCCCTCGACGAGGGTCGCGACGCCGACGTCAGGCGCCGCGAACTGGGAGTTGTTGTCGTATTTCGTGGCTGAGCACGACAACGTCTCCTAGTTCGCGGCACGCGCGAACGCGAGGGCGGCGGGCCGAGGCTGTCGGTGTCCTCGGCGGGCCGAGGCTGTCGGTGTCGACGCGGGCTCGGTCATTAAGCACCGTGGGTGGGCGAGGCTCAGTGCATCGCTCTGTGCAGCCAAAGTGCAGTGAATGAGGCGTTTTGGTGCACTTTCGCTGCACTGAGCGCCGCACAGAGCGCTGCACTGAGGTCGAGCCGGCCGGCTGCCCGACAGCTGGCCTTCGGCGGGTCGGGGGACGACGGGGGCAGCGAGCCAGCAACCTCGGAGGCGTCGACCTCGGGCCCTGTTCGATCGGCGAGCTCGCGGCCGCACCGAGCGAACTCGCGCTCGCCGATTCGCACCGCCGCGAACTGGGAGTTGTTGTCGTATTTCGTGGATGAGCACGACAACGTCTCCTAGTTCGCGTGCCGACGGCGCGTCTGGGCTCACCAGTCGTGGACGGTGCCGTCTAGCTTGCGGTTCACCGGGAGGTACTTGGGGTCGTAGGGGAACGCCGCGGCGGCCTTCTCGTCGAACTCGACGCCGAGACCGGGCAGGTTCCCGGGGTGCATGTACCCGTTCTCGAACGAGTACGACGTGTGGAAGACCTCGTTCGCGGGCTCGCGGTGACCCATGTACTCCTGCACCCCGAAGTTGGGGATCGACAGGTCGACGTGCAGCGCGGCGGCGAACGACACCGGCGACAGGTCGCCCGCGCCGTGGGAGCCGGACTTCACGCCGTAGAGCTCGGCGAGGGAGAAGATCCGGCGCAGGTGGGTGATGCCGCCCGCATGGGACACCGACGTGCGGATGTAGTCGATCAGCCGCTCGGTGATGAGCTGCTGGCAGTCCCAGATCGAGTTGAAGACCTCCCCGACGGCGATCGGGGTCGTGGTGTGCTCGCGGATCAGGCGGAAGGCGCTCTGGTCCTCGGCGGGCGTCGGGTCCTCCATCCAGAACGGACGGTAGGGCTCGAGCGCGGCCCCGAGGCGGGCGGCCTCGATCGGGGTCAGCCGGTGGTGCACGTCGTGCAGGAGGTGCACGCCGAAGCCGAACTCCTCGCGGATCGCCTCCATCATGCGCGGCGCGAAGTCGAGGTACGCCGTGGTCTCCCACACGTCCTGCTGCGGCAGGGACCCGCTGGCGGGCTCGTACATCCTGCCGTCGGCCGGCGGGACGCCGTAGGTCTTGCTCAGGCCCGGCACGGAGCATTGCGCGCGGACCGCCTTGTATCCGGCGTCCAGGTGCTTGCGGAAGTCGTCCTTGAGCTCGTCCAGGTCCGCGCCCGTGGCGTGGCCGTAGACCATGACGCCCTCACGGGCGGCCCCGCCGAGGAGCTCGTACACGGGGAGCCCGGCGACCTTGCCCTTGATGTCCCACAGCGCGATGTCGACGGCGGCGATCGCGGTCATCTGGACCGGGCCGCGGCGCCAGTACGACCCCTTGTACAGGTAGTGCCAGGTGTCCTCGATACGGTTCGCCTCGCGGCCGATCAGCAGCGGGACGACGTGGTCGCGCAGGTACGAGGCCACCGAGAGCTCGCGCCCGTTGAGGGTCGCGTCGCCGACGCCGATCACGCCGGACTCGGTCTCGATGACCAGCGTCACGTAGTTGCGACCGGGGGAGCTGATGACGACCCGTGCGTCGATGATCTTCACAACTGGCATACAAGCACTTCCATACCAGTACGTCAAGACTGCTCGGCGTGGATCGGGCGCCGCTAGGGTGAGTGCCATGTCAGTTGCCGGCGCGTCGCCCCAGCCCCCACCAGGCAAGAAGGCCTCGGCGCGGGACCAGACCCTCGAGATCCTGCGCCACGAGATCATCTCCCTCGAGCTCCCGCCGGGGGCACCGCTGTCCGAGAACCTGCTCGCGGCCAAGCTGGGGGTGAGCCGCACGCCGGTCCGGGAGTCCCTGATCCTGCTGCGTGAGGAGGGCCTGGTCCAGGTCTTCCCCCAGCTGGGCACGTTCGTCTCGCGCGTGAACGCGGCCGAGGTCGCCCAGGCGCAGTTCATCCGGGAGGCGATCGAGTGCGCCTCGCTGACCGACGCCGTCGTCGTCGCCGGAGTCGCCCACATCAGCGCGCTCCGGGAGGTCCTGGAGCGCCAGCGCGACGCCGATCGGCGCGGCGACATCGAGGACTTCTTCGGCCTGGACGAGACCTTCCACCGTGAACTGCTGCGCTCGGGCGGCCACGAGGGTGCCTGGGCCACGGTCAACTCCGCCAAGGCGCACCTGGATCGGGCCCGTCGCATGAGCCTGGTCGAGGCGAGGCCGGTCGCGACCCTGATCGAGCAGCACACGCGCGTCGTGGACGCGCTCGAGGCCCGCGACGCCGGAGCCGCGACCGCGGCCCTGCGCGAGCACCTGCGCGCGGTGTTCGACGACGTCGAGCGCATCCGGGCCGCCACGCCCGAGCTGTTCTCCGACGGGGCCGCCGAGGAGCGTCCCCGCCGGCGCGTTGTCCAGGAGTGGTAGGTGCCCACCTTGCGCGTCGCGCACGAGCGGCGCTGGCCCGCGACACTTACCGTCGCGGCCGTGCTGGCCTTGCAGCTCGCGCTTCCGACGGAGTTCACGGGGGATCCGCGCTGGCTGGTGCCCGCGCTCGAGATCGCGCTGCTCGTGCCGGTGTTCGTGACGAACCCGGTCACCCTGAGGCGGGACACCGTGTGGCTGCGGCGGGCGGCGCTGGCGCTCGCCGGGCTCGTTGCGGCGGTGAACGCCGCACACCTGGTGCGGCTGGTCGACGTCGTGATCTCGGGTGAGCACCTCCCGCCACGCTCGCTGGTGCAGGCGGCGCTGCTGATCTGGGTCACCAACGTGGCCGCCGCAGCGCTGGTGCTGTGGGAGATGGACCGCGGCGGCCCGTTCGCCCGCGACCCACGGCACGCCCGCTTGCCCGGTCGCCCGGACCTCTTCTTCCCGCAGATGGGTGGGGTCGCGGGCTGGGACGCCGCCACCTGGCACCCGTCGTTCTCCGAGTACCTGTTCGTCGCGTTCACGACGGCGACCGCGTTCAGTCCCACGGACACGCTGCCACTCTCGGCCCGGGCCAAGGCGATGATGACCGGCGCGGCGAGCGTGTCGCTCGTGACGCTGGCGATCGTCGCGGCCCGGGCCGTGAACGTCCTGTAGCCCGCTCGGTCCTGTGACCCGTCCAGTCCAGGCGGGTGTTCAGTCCTGCACGCGCTCGACCCGCCCGACGAGCAGCACGTAGGACGCGATCCCGACCGACGTCACGACCGTCATGTACACGAACGCGGGCGCGAAGTCGGTCGCCGAGACGAGCAGCCCGATCACGATCGGCGTCGCGATCGCGGACAGGTTGCCGATGAAGTTGAACATGCCACCCGTGAGCCCGATCAGGCGCGCCGGGGCCATCGCGGACACGAGCGACCAGGTGATCGAGGCCAGCCCGTTGCCGAAGAACGCGATCGACATGAACGCGATCACCGCTGAGGTGTTGTCGGTGAAGTTCGCGCCGATCATCGCCATCGTGAGCAGCAGGCCGGTGATGATCGGCAGCTTGCGGGCCGTTCCCACGCTGATGCCGCGCTTGACCAGCGCGTCGGAGACGACGCCGCCGAGCAGCACGCCGACGAGCGCCGCGAGGAACGGGAGCGAGGCGAGGAACCCGCTCTTGATGTAGTCCATGTGGCGGTAGGTCACGAGGTAGGTCGGGAACCAGGTGAGGAAGAACCACAGGGTCGAGGTCAGGCAGAACTGGCCGAGATAGATGCCCCAGAGCTTGCGCCGGCCGAGCACCACCGCGAGGTCGGCCCAGGTCGACCGCGTGCGCGCCGTCTCGCGGGAGGTCTCGAGATCCACCAGGCCGCCGCCGTCGCGGATGTACTCGACCTCGGCCGCGGTCGCGCGCCGCGAGTCGACGGGGCTGTGGTACGCGACGTACCAGACGGCTCCCCAGAGCACCCCGACGACCCCGGTGAGCACGAAGATCCAGTGCCAGCTCAGGGCGTGCTGGAGCCAGGTCAGGGCGGGGGTCAGCAGGGCGAGGCCGATGAACTGGCCCGAGGTGTAGAAGCCGATCGCCCTGGCCCGCTCCTTTTCCGGGAACCAGCTCGTGACGACCTTGTTGTTGATCGGGTAGGCGGGCGCCTCGAACGTGCCGACGGCCAGGCGGAGCACGATGAGTGCCGCGAAGCCGCCCACGACCCCCATGAAGATCGTCGCGACCGACCACAGCACCAGGCACAGCGGGTAGAGCAACCGGGGCCGGACCCGGTCCACCAGCCAGCCGCCGGGCAGCTGCAGGGCCGCGTAGGTCCAGCCGAACGCGCTCAGCAGGAATCCCTGCTGCGCGGTGTCGAGCCCGAACTCCGCGGAGATGAGCGGCGCCGCGACCGAGAGGTTGGCGCGGTCCATGTAGTTGATGACCACGGTGACGAAAAGCATCACCGCAACGAGGTATCGAGCCTTGGAGGTCAGAGTTTTTGGGCGTGCTTGTGTCGTCGTTGACATCGGATCACCATTCTGCGAAGAGAAGAGGGTCTGCGAAAAGAAGGAGGGCGCTGCTAAGAAGGAGTGCGGATCACCATTCCGCGAACGAGCCGTCCGCGTGGCGCCAGACCGGGTTGCGCCAGCGGTGACCCTCCTGGGCCCGCTCGATGACGTACTCCTCGTTCACCTCGATGCCCAGCCCGGGCCCGTTCGGAATCGCGACCATGCCGTCGGAGTACGCGAAGACCGAGGGGTCCACGACGTAGTCGAGCAGATCGTTCGACTTGTTGTAGTGGATGCCCAGGCTCTGCTCCTGGATGAAGGCGTTGTAGCAGCCCGCATCGATCTGCAGGCAGGTCGCGAGCGCGATCGGACCCAGCGGGCAGTGCAGTGCCAGGGCGACGTCGTAGGCCTCGGCCATGAACGCGATCTTGCGGGTCTCGGTGATGCCGCCCGCGTGCGACGGGTCGGGCTGGATGATGTCGACCGCGCCGCTCGCCAGGATGTCCTTGAAGTCCCAGCGGGAGAACAGCCGCTCACCGAGCGCGATGGGGGTGGGGGTGTTGCGCATGGTGTCGAGCAGGCCGTCCACGTTCTCGCTCAGGACGGGCTCCTCGATGAACATGAGCTTGTACGGCTCGAGCTCGCTGATGAGGACCTTGGCCATCGGCTTGTGCACCCGCCCGTGGAAGTCGACCCCGATCCCGACGTTCGCGCCCACCGCGTCCCGCACGGCGGCGACGTTCGCGATCGAGCGCTCGACCTTCTCCCAGGTGTCGATGAACGCCAGCTCCTCGGTGCCGTTCATCTTCACCGCGGTGAAGCCCAGGTCGACGGCGGACTTGGCGGCCGCGGCGGTCTCGGACGGCCGGTCGCCGCCGATCCAGGAGTACACCCGGATCTTGTCGCGGACCTTGCCCCCGAGCAGCTCGTGGACGGGCACGCCCAGCGCCTTGCCCTTGATGTCCCACAACGCCTGGTCGATGCCGGCGATCGCGCTCATCAGGATCGGGCCGCCGCGGTAGAAGCCCGCTCGGTACAGGACGGTCCAGATGTCCTCAATGTTGCGCGGGTCCTTGCCGACGACGTAGTCGGAGAGCTCCTCGACGGCGGCCGCAACGGTGGCCGCGCGCCCCTCGATCACGGGCTCGCCCCAGCCGACGAAGCCCTCGTCGGTCTCGATCTTCAGGAAGAGCCAGCGCGGCGGGACGGCGTACGTGGTGAGCTTGGTGACCTTCAAGGTGTCCTCCGTGACATGGTGAGAGCGGATTCGAGGGCGGCGATCAGCGCGTCGGCGCGCCGGCGCAGGTCGCGCACCGAGATCCCCGGCCGGTACAGCGCCGAGCCGATGCCGAAGGCGGTCGCGCCGGCGCCCAGCCAGGCCCCGAGGTTGGCCGCCTCGACGCCGCCCACCGGAATCAGCCCGATCTCCTGGGGGACGACGGCGGTCCACGCCTTGAGCCCGGCGTACCCCACCTGGTCGGCAGGGAAGATCTTGACGTCCCGGGCGCCCGCGCCGATCGCCGCGAACGCCTCGCTCGGGGTCGCCGCACCGGGAAAGCTGCGCAGGCCGCGGCGCACGGTCTCGGCGATGACGGCGGTGTCGGTGTTGGGCGAGACGATGAGCTGCGCGCCGGCGCCCTCGCACCGGGCGACCTGCTCGACGCTCAGCACCGTCCCGGCGCCCACGGCGCAGTCCGCCGGCAGCCCCTCGCGCAGGGTCGCGATCGTGCGCAGCGGATCGGGGGAGTTCAACGGGACCTCCAGGGTGCGCAGGCCGGCGTCGTACAGGCACATCCCGACGCACATCGCCTCCGCGTCGGTCAAGCCGCGCAGAATGGCGATCAGCGCGGGGGAGCCGCGACCCGGGAGCTCGGGGTGCGCGGACGCGGTGTCAGGAGACAGCTTCATTGGTGAGCCTTTCGAGAAGTCCGGTGGCCTGCGCTACGAGCCACATGCCGGCCGGTGCGGAGTGGGTCACCGCGCCGGCGATCTGGATGCCACGTCGTTCCAGGGCGCGCCGGTACCGCGCGTTGAGGTTCTCCTCGCCGCACAGGAGTACCGGAGGCGCGCCCTTGAGCCCGCCCGTGAGCTCGTTGTTTTGCCCGCTCCCGTGCTCGCGCCCTTTCCAAGACGCCGCGACCCCGGTGAGCTCGTGGCCGATCAGCAGGCCCGAGAGGTAGTCCTCGACCTGCTCCGGCGCGAGCTGACCGGTCAGGACGAGAGTCCGTGCCGAGAACGCGGTGTTGAGGATGCCCCCGCGCCCGACGGGCGACGCGGCGACGTCCAGGCCGCGTTCGAACGCCGCCCAGTCGGGCCGGTCGGCAGGCTTCGCCATCCGAGCCAGGGTGCTGTCCGCCGTCAGCAGCGCGTAGATCTCGCCGGTCATCCAGGTGCTGAAGCCCGTGACGGTCGTGCCGGTGACCTGGACCCACTTCGAGTGGGTGCCCGGCAGGAGCACGAGGCGTTCGGCGGAGCGGTCGAACGTCCCGGCCGCGAGCTCGCCGCACAGCGCGCCGAGGACCTGCGTCTCCTCGCCGCGCATCACGCCCGGCAGGCCCGCGCTCGCCAGCAGGCCCGGAATGATGTGCGCGATCGTGCCGGCGGCGGTGCCGGCGGCCGTGCGCACGGGTGTCAGCACGACGTCGGCGGCGGCGAGGTCGGCGGGCAGCGTCCGGTACTCGGCCTGCGCCCACCCGTGGTTGCTGCCGACCATCCCGCACGCGATGACCGGCAGGCCCGGGTGGCTCG
>NZ_DATCNW010000083.1:0-11547 GCF_036565025.1 Pengzhenrongella sp. | reverse complement strand
GGCGGGTTCCACGCCGAGAGCGTCGCCCGCCGCGTCCCCGGCGCGGAGCTCGCCGCGATCGCGGATCCGGCTCCGGGTGCGGCGGACCGCGTTGCCCGTGCGCTGGGGGTGGACCGGACCTACACGGACGTCGCCGACCTGATCGCCGACGACTCGATCGACGGCGTGGTGATCTGCTCGCCCGCGTTCACGCACACGGATCTGGTCGTCGCGGCCGCCGCGGCGGGCAAGGCGGTGTTCGTCGAGAAGCCGATGGCGCTCACCCTCGCGGACGCGGACCGGGCGATCGCCGCGGCTGCCGCCGCGGGTGTCCCGCTCCAGGTCGGGTTCAACCGACGCTACTCGGCCGACTTCGCCGCGGCCCACCGCATCGTCTCCGCCGGCGGCATCGGCACCCCGCAGCTGCTGCGGTCCCTGACCCGTGACCCGGGTCCGTGGCCGGCGGACCCCGCTTCGGTGCGGCCGTGGACGATCTTCTTCGAGACGCTGATCCATGACTTCGACACCCTGAACTGGCTGAACCAGGGGGCGAGGGCCGTCAACGTCTACGCCGCCGCGGACGCGCTGGTCGCTCCGGACTTCAAGCACAGCGGCCTGCTCGATACGGCGATCGTGACGATCACCTACGACAACGGCGCGATCGCGACCGCCGAGGCGAGCTTCTCGGCCCTGTACGGCTACGACATCCGCGGCGAGGTCTTCGGGTCGGCCGGCATGGTCACCGCCGGCGACGTGCGCACGACGAGCCTGCGCCACTTCACCTCGACCGGCCAGCACGCGGACACGACCCGTGCGAACGTCGACCTCTTCGCCCAGGCGTACACCGACGAGCTCGCCGCGTTCGCGGACTCGGTCCGCACCGGGATCCTCACCGGGCCGAGCGGCGAGGACGCGAAGGCCGCTCTGGTGATCGCGCTGGCGTGCATCGAGTCCCACCGGACCGGCGCCCCCGTCGCCGTCGCGCAGGACCACAGCGACGTCGGGTCCGCACTGTGAGCGCAGCGAGGTTCCCGCTCGCGGTGAGCGCGGAGATGACCTTCACCGAGCTGCCGTTCGTCGAGCGGGTCGGCCGGATCCACGAGCTCGGGTTCCTGGTCGAGATCTGGGACTGGTCGACGAAGGACCTCGGCGCCCTCGCCGCGACGGGTGCGGCGTTCTCGTCGATGACCGGCTACCTGCAGGGCGATCTGACCACCGAGGACGGAGCACAGGCTCTGCTCAGCACGGCCGAGCAGTCCCTCGTGGCCGCTGAGATCATCGACTCGCCGCGGCTGAACCTGCACGGCACGGGCCTGGACGGCCGTGGCCTGCCCGTGGTCCCGCGAACCTCCGTGAGCGGAGCAGACTGGGTCGCCGCGGTGCGCACCCTCGAGCGGATCGCCGCTCTCGGCGAGAAGCATGGGCGGGTGTTCACGCTCGAGAACCTGAACACCGCCGTCGACCATCCCGGCACCCCGTTCGCGACGGCGAAGGACACGATCGCCCTGGTCGGCGCGGTGGGTAGCCCGTACCTCCGGTTGAACCTCGACCTGTATCACGCCCAGATCGGCGAGGGGAACCTCATCGACCTGGTCACCACCGCGCTGCCGCTGATCGGCGAGATCCAGGTCGCGGACGTCCCCGGGCGCCGCGAGCCCGGCACGGGGGAGATCAACTTCCCGGCCATCGCCCGCGCGCTGGGTGACCTTGGCTACGAGGGGGTCGTCGCGCTCGAGGGATGGGCGTCGGGAGACCCGGTCGCGGCCGTCGAGGCGTTCCGCTCGGCCTTCACCCTCTGACGACTCGCTAGCGCCGGGGTGGGGCCGTCGTGGAACGCACGATCAGCGACGGCTCCACAATCGCCTCCGCGACGGGCCGTGTCGGGTCGTCGACTCGTGCGACGACGAGTTCGACGGCCCGCTCGGCGAGCGCGGCGGTGTTCTGCGCGATCGTCGTCAGGCCCACGATCGGCAACCGGGAGATCCGGCTGTCGTCGTACCCGACGACCGACACCTCGTCCGGGACCCGCACCCCGGCCCGCAGAAACGCGTCCAGGACGCCGAGCGCACACCGATCGTTGAACGCGAAGACCGCGGTCGGCAACGATCCGAAACCGAGCAGCGCGGTGGCCGCCCGGACCCCGGCCTCCTCGCCCAGGCCGCCCTGCGCCACCTCCGCATCGACCCCGGCCGCTCGAGCGGTGTCCCGAAAGCCGGACAGCCGGGCCTCCGCGCCCGCGACCGCGCCACCGTGCAGGTAGGTGATCCCTCGATGTCCGAGACCGATCAGATGCTCCGTCGCGAGTCGTCCGCCGACGTAGTCGTCGGTGTGCACGGCATCGACGGCGCCCTGCGCCGAACGAGCGACCACGAGCGTGGGGAGGACCGTGTTCAGCTCCGCCAACCGCGCCGCGGACAGCGTGCTCGCGAGCAGGATGACGCCTTCGGGCCGGTCGTCCAGGAGCGACTCGACCGCGACCTCATCGGACCTGTCGGCCGTGATCGCGGACAGCGACAGCGAGAAATCCTGCCGTGCGGCGGCGACGTACAGCGCCTCGACGAGATCGCCATGAAACGCCTGCCGTACCCCGAACGACACCCCGATGGTCCGCGTCCGAGCCTGCCGCAACAGGCGCGCGCGTCGATCGCGGCGATACCCGAGCTCGGCGATGACCCCCCGGATGCGGACCCTGGTCTGCTCGCTCGCCCCCGGGGCGTCCCGCAGGACGATCGAGACCAGGGCGCGAGATACGCCCGCGGCGTCCGCGACGTCCTGGATGGTCGGACGACGAGCGCCCGCGCGGGCCGTTCTCGGGTCGGCCATCATCCTCCTAGATCGATCAAGGCGAGCGTCCATCTTTGCCCGTTCGCGGCGTTGGCCGGACCATAGCGTCTTGGGTACGGTCGCAGCGTGACATGGGTCGTGTCGGTCAAGGGAGTGCTGCGGCACGCCGGGCGGTACCTGCTGGCCCGCAACGATCGCGGTGAGTGGGAGCTGCCGGGCGGGCAGCTCGAGGAGAGCGAGTCGCCCGAGCAGGGCGTCGCCCGCGAGGTCTACGAGGAGACGAACCTGCGGGTCGACGTCGGCCCGGTGCTGCGAGCCTGGAACTTCGAGGTCGTCGCGGGCCGCCACGTCGTCGTGATCGCCTACGGCTGCACGCTCGTCTCCCCGCCCGCGGACCTCACGATCTCCGACGAGCACGCCGAGCTGCGCTTCTTCGAGCGGGCGGACCTGGCTGGCATCTCGCTGCCCGAGGGATACCGGCGCGCGCTGGACGACTCCGATCGCATCGCCCGCTGATCGAGGCCCGCCCCTACAGTGGAATCCATGCCCGCACTGCCCGGTCACCGGCCGTCTCTGCTGCTCGAACTGGATCTCACCGAGCTTCCCGCCGCGCCCGACGGCGACGACGTGCTGGCCCGGCTGCGCTCCCGCGGTCGCCCGCAGCTGCGCCTCGTCCTGCGTGCCCTGCACGACGCCGCCGCGGACACCCGCGTCGTCGGGCTGATCGCCAAGGTCGGGGGAGTGCTGCCGTGGGCGGCCATGCAGGAGCTGCGTCTGGGGCTGCGCGCCTTCGCGGCGAGCGGCAAGCCGACCGTCGCCTGGGCGGAGAGCTTCGGCGAGGGCTCGGGCGACATGGCGGCGTACGTGCTGGCGAGCGCATTCGACGAGATCTGGTTGCAGCCCGGTGGCGGACTTGGCCTGCTCGGCGTCGGGGTGGAGACGACGTTCGTGCGCGGCGCGCTCGACCGCCTCGGCATCGAGCCGCAGCTCGAGCAGCGGCACGAGTTCAAGAACGCCGCCGACCTCGTGCTGCGGACCGAGTTCACCGACGCCCACCGCACCTCGCTCGACCGGCTCGCCGAGTCGATCTTCACCGAGGCGGTCGCCATGGTGGCCCGCGGTCGCGGGCTGACGACCGAGCGGGTGCGCGAGCTCGCCGACACCGGTCCGCGCACCGCGCCGCAGGCCCGCGCGGTCGGGCTGGTCGACACGCTCGGCTACCGCGACGAGGTGTACGCCGCGACGCGCGCCCGGGTCGGCGGCGCCGACGTCGAGCTGCTGTTCGCCGAGCGGTGGCGCCCGCGGCCCCGACTTCGGCTGCCCGCACGCCGCCGGGGACACGTCGCCCTGGTCGAGGTGCGCGGCGCGATCGGCAGCGGGCGTTCGCGCCGCGGTCCGATGGGCCGCCAGAGCGGGAGCGACTCGATCGGTGCGGCACTGCGGGCCGCGACGGCCGACGAGCACGTGCGCGCGGTCGTCCTGCGGGTCGATTCCCCCGGGGGATCGGCGGTCGCGTCCGAGGTGATCTGGCGCGAGGTGTGCCGGGTGCGCGACGCCGGCAAGCCGGTGGTCGTCTCGATGGGCACCGCGGCGGCGTCGGGCGGCTACTACATCGCCTGCCCGGCGGACGTGATCGTCGCGCTGCCCTCGACGCTCACCGGATCCATCGGGGTGTTCGGCGGCAAGCTCGTGGTGCGCGAGCTGTTCGACAAGCTCGGGCTGACCACCGGGACGGTGTCCCACGGTGCCCGGTCGCTGATGTTCTCCGGTCGTCGCGGCTTCAGCGACGACGAGCGCGAGCGGCTGGCCGCCATCCTCGATGCGATCTACGACGACTTCGTGGCCAAGGTCGCGAGCGGCCGCAGCCGCCCGGTCGAGGAGATCGAGGCGATCGCCCGCGGTCGGGTCTGGACGGGCAGCGACGCGGTCGGCCTGGGTCTCGTCGACGAGCTCGGCGGCCTGCGCGACGCGGTCCGGATCGCCCGCTCGCGCGCCGGCCTGCCGGTCGACGCGCCGGTGCGCCGCGCCCTACATGTCTCGCCGCTGGCCCGGCTCGGACCGGCCAGGAACAGCGAGGACCCGCGAGCGGTACGGGCCGCGATGGGCCAGGGGCTCTCCGACCTCACCGCAGCGCTGGGGCTGCCGGAGACGGCCGCGCTGCGGATGCCCTCGATCACGATCCGGTGAGGACTCCGCGGCCGGTGCCCGGCGTGTGAAGATCGAGAGCGTGACAGCGCTGACAAGCCCCCGAGCGAACCTCGCGCGCGCCCTTCTTGCTCGCGTGGCGGGTCCGGACGCCGACGCCACGCGGCACCGGATCCATCGCACGCCCGGGCCGCGCTGGTTCGACCCGCGCAGCCCGATCGGCCGGGTGCACGGCGATGCATCCATGTTTGTGGGCGGTGCCGGTGCCCTGCTGCTCCAGTCGTTGCACCCGCGCGTGGTGACGGCCGTCGCCGACCACTCGGACTACCGCGGCGACCCGTGGGGCCGTCTGCAGAACACAGCCGCCTTCATCGCCACGACCACGTTCGGCACGAGCGAGGACGCCGCGCGGGCGGTCGCCATCGTCCGGGCGGTGCACACCCGTGTGACCGGCAGCACGGGCGACGGGCAGCACTACGCCGCGTCCGACCCGCACCTGCTCTCCTGGGTGCACCTCGCGGGGACGCAGAGCTTCCTGCTGGCCCATCAGCGCTTCGGCCGGCGGCCGCTGACCCCTGGCGAGTGCGACGAGTACGTGGCCCAGTCGGCGGTCGTGGCCCGCGCGCTCGGCGCCACCGACGCGCCGACCACCGTCGCGGGGCTGCGGGCGCAGCTCAGGGCGTTCCGTCCCGAGCTGGGGAGCACCGAGGCGGCCCGGGACGTGGCCAGGTTCCTGCTCCTGGACCCACCGGTGACGTGGGCCGTGCGACCGGCCTACAGCCTGATCGCCGCGGCGGGCCTGGAGATGCTGCCGGTGTGGGCGCGGCGCGAGCTCGGGGTGCCGGTCGTACCCGTACTGGACCCGCTGCTACGAGCCGGCGGCAAGGTGATGACCGGCACGATCCGCTGGGCGCTCGATCCGGTGGACCCCGTGCGGGTACCCCTGCACCTGGCGCCCGCTGCCGGCTAGCTAGCCGCCCGGGTGGCCGCGCAGCTCGGGCGTCGGCAGGAGGAAGAGCCCGGCGAGCGCGAGCATCAGGAACAGGAACAGTGGCACGCTCAGCAGGCCGAGCAGTGTCGCGATGGGATAGACGGTGAGCCCGATGTTGTAGCGGGTGTTGCGGACCCGCAGGCTCTCTGGGGTCACTCCCGCTCGGCGCAGCTCGGGATGGCGCAGCAGGTAGCGCCACAGAAGGTTGAACCCGACCGCCATCAGGCTGCTGGTGATGCCGTAGATCAGCACGGCGACCCGCTGGTCCGAGGGGTCGCCGTCGGCCGCGTACTGCGAGAGCAGCGCCGTCGGCCACGGCAGGGTGCTGACCGGCAGCAGCAGCAGGAGGTTGAGGACGTGAATCGTGTGGTTCGTCCGGGCCAGCAGCGCCACCGTCGCGTGGTGGTTGAGCCAGAGGATCCCGACGATCAGGAAGGACACCAGGTACGCGAGGTACTGCGGCCACTGCCCGGCGAGCTCGGTCGCCAGGTGCCCGTTCGCGCCGATGGGCACCTTGATGTCCAGGATGAGCAGCGTGACGACGATTGCGAAGACGCCGTCGCTGAAGGCCTCGAGCCGTCCAGTGCTCAAACCTTCGGTCGACATCGACATGGTCGTCATGATCGCGCCCATCGCGCCGACGTGCGACCCCTGTCACGGCTTTGGCCGGTGGACCCGGCCGCGGCTCAGGCGGGTCCGGTGAGCCCCAGCACGGAGCAGATGGTGCGCAGCACGCCGTTCTGGGAGTTCGGCGGGGCGACGTAGCGGGCACGTTCGCGCAGCAGTGGGTGCGCGTTGTCCATCGCGAAGGAGTAGTCCGCGGCGTCCATCATCTCCAGGTCGTTGAGGAAGTCCCCGAACACCATGGTCTGGGCCGGCGTCACGCCGAGCGCCTTCTGCAGGTCCCGGATCCCCTCGCCCTTGTTGGCCGTCGCGTTCATCACGTCGACCCAGTGCTCTCCGGAGACGACGACCCGCAGGGTCGCACCGAAGTGCGCGAGGGCCGGAGCGGTGCTCTGCTCGGCGGAACCGAAGTTGAAGAACGCGACCTTGAGGATGTCGTCGTCGGACACCTCGAGCAGGTCGTCGACCAGGGCGATGCGCGTGAAGTACTTTCCGATCTCCGTGCGGAACCGCAGATCCCCCCGCTCGATGTACGCCGAACGCTTGCCGCAGAGCACCGCGCCGGCGTCGATGCCCGACGCGTCGAGCCCGCGTGCCGCTTCGACCAGACGGGCGACGGCCTCGGGCGCGAGGAAGTCCGAGGAGATCTCCCGCCCCTGATGGACCACGTATGTCCCGTTCTCCGCGATGAAGACCATGTCGTCGGTGACCTCGTGGAACCGCTCGAGCAGGTTGTAGTACTGCCGGCCGCTCGCGGGGCAGAACGTGATGCCTCGTTCGTGCAGCTCGTGCACGACCGGCCAGAAGCGCTCGGGGAGGTTGTCGTCGTCGTCGAGCAGGGTCCCGTCCATGTCCACGGCGATCAGCCGGATGTCTGGAGGCGTGGCGAACACGATCGGCTCGAACGGAACAGTTGATACCTGGGTCACGCGAAATCCTCCCGGCCCGGGCGAGGAGTATCCGTGCGTCCGGGGCAGTCGATGGTCGGCCGGTGGGCCGTGGGGCACGCCGTGCGCGAGGACGCCGGCCCGGGCGGAACCCGGACCGGCGTCAGCGTCGGTCAGTGCGTGGACGTTCGCTTCTCAGCCTACGAGGTCGGCCAGCGTGGCAACGGAACCCTTCTCGTGCAGCGAGCGGAGCACCTTCTCGTGGGCGGTGCGGAAGCGCTCGTCGTCGACGACGCCGCCGAAGACCTCGCGCTGCGCGAGGAAGACGTCGATGTCGACCGTGTTCCGGGCGGCGACCGCGGTCAGCGTGCAGGGCTACCTGTTCTCGCGCCCGGTGCCCGCCGACGCCGTCGCCCGGCTGCTCGCGTCGTCGACCCGCTGGCTCCGCGAGGTCCCCACCGCCTCCACACCAGCCGCGGAACCGTCACACGGCGTGGGGACGAGGTAGGGGCGGTCCGCCGTCGGTCAGCTCGGCGCGAGGTAGACACGCATCGGCAGCCGACCTCCGCTCGGCGTGATCCAGTCCGTGAGCCGACGGTCCACGAGGCGCCACCCGAGCCGCTCGTAGAGCGCGACGGCCGGTCCGCCGTCGTCGACGACATCGAGCATCAGCTCGAGGCCCTGCGCCGAGGCATGAGCGGTCGCGGCAGCCAGCAACGAGGCCGCCAGACCCCGTCCTCGGGCCTCGGGAGCAACGAACAGGCGCGAGACGGTGGCCAGCTGGTCGCGGTGCGCGCCGGTGAGCGAGGTCACCAGCGGATCCTCGACCCCGCGCACGAGGCACACATGCCCGACGACGACGCCGGCCAGCTCGGCCACCCAGGCGGCCGCCAGCCCAGCGGGGCTGAGCCATCCGGTCGGGTCCGCGGGCCACCACATCGGATAGGCATTGGTCGCGTGCACGACCTCGAGGGCACGCACGCAGCCCGGAAGGTCCTTCGCTCGACGCCGGCGCACGGTCACGGGGCTGTCCAGCGACGGCACCTGATCCCCCTTTCCGTACCAAGTACGGGACAATTCGGTCGTCGTCGAACACGTGACTAGCCGATCTCGGCCAGTCCGTATTTCTCGGCGAGGTAGGCATCGAGCCCGGCCAGGTTGGTCCCGCCGCGGTGACCGAGGTAACCGTCGGGGCGCACCAGGAGATGTCCCGACCGGGTGCCGGTGAAGCCCAAGCGGCGCAGGACCAGTCCGCTCGGATCGTGCAGGACCCCGGGCGCGGCGTCCTGGGTGAGGCGGTGCACGGTGACGCGATGCCGATGGCGCTCGCCCACGACGGCTGCCGCTTCGTCCGGCCAGGCCGCGAGCGGTCCGCAGAGCAGCAGCTGAAAGCCTGGTGCGGCGACGCTGCGTTGCACGGTCGAGCGCTTCCCGTCGACCGTGACCGGACCGTCGGGGAGCCGGTCCCCGGCTCGGGGCCCGCGTCGGGGCGCGCCGGGTCCGTCGATGGAGAGCGGGCTGGATCGATAGCGGATGCGGAGCTGGGAAACGGTCCGGAAGGCGACCGCTCGCCCCTTCCTGACTCGCAGCGCGAGCGGGAGCACGCGGGGCATCACCTGGCTCCGGGCGAAGCGGAGCATCGGACTGCTCGCGGTGGCGATCGTGAACGCGCGGTCGGTGAACCGCAGAACCTCGCGTCCGACCGGCGCGCGCTCGACCTCATAGGTCTCGAGCAGCGTCGGCGGGCCCGAAGCCTTGGTGACGAGGGCGAGCTTCCAGGCGAGGTTCGCCGCATCCTGGATGCCGGTGTTCATGCCCTGGCCACCCGCGGGGCTGTGGATGTGAGCGGCGTCGCCGGCCAGGAAGACCCGGCCGGCGCGGTAGTGCGCGGCGCCGCGGTTGGCCAGCCGGAAGTTCGTCATCCACACCGGGTCCCGCAGCCGCACCTGGGCACCGGTGTGCGCGTCGCTCAGCGCCTGCACCTCGGGCAGCGTGACCGGGTTGGCGATCGGGGTGGTGTCGTCGCGCGGTCGCATGGCGAGCATCCGCCAGGTCGCCGGGTGCCCCAGCGGGAAGAAGAACAGCACGCCGTCGGCCGAGAAGAACCCGTGCGCGGCACCAGGCTCGATGCCGTCCGCCTCGAGGTCGGCCAGGACGAACGTCTGCGGGTAAGACGCCCCCTCGAACGCGATCCCGGAGCTTCGGCGCACCGTGCTGTGGGCGCCGTCGCACCCGACGACGTACCGCGCGCGGACGAACTCCTCGTGCCCGGCTTCGTGCATCAGGCGGCAGGTCACGACGTCGGCGTCCTGTTCGAGTTCGGTCAGCTCCACCCCCCGCTCGAGGCGGACGCCCGCCGCGGCCACCCGGTCGCCGAGCACGCGCTCGGTGTCCTCCTGCGACACGAAGAGCAGAAACGGATACGCGGTGTCGTCGAGCCCGAGGTCGAACAGCGGCACCCGGATCACGCGCCGCGACAGGTGCATCTGGAGTCGCACCGCACGGTTGCCGATCCCGAGCAACGTGTCGGTCACCCCGAGGCCGGTGAGCACCTCGAGGGTCCGGGGCTGGATCGCCAGCGCGCGGGACTCGTGAACGGCGTCCCGCTGGCGGTCGATGATCCGGCACGGGACGCCGTCGGCCGCCAGGAACGCGGCGAGAGTCAAGCCAGTCGGCCCCGCGCCCACGATGAGGACGTCGACGTCGCTCTTCCCGTGCGCATCGGAGGTCATCCGAACAAACTATGCGGTCAGGCCCGCGAGCGGCATCACGTCAAGGGGCTCGCGGCGGGCGAGCAGGTGCTCGAGGAGCGTCCGCGACAGATCGTCGGCAGCGGCCAAGGGCTCCGCCACAGTCAGAACGCCACAGTCAGAACGCCACAGTCAGAACGCCACAGTCAGAACGGCGGCGGGTCGTCCGCTTCCGGTGTCTGCTTCGCCTTGGGCGCGGCCTTGGGTTCCGGGTCGAGCCAGGGTTCGGGCTCGACCTGCGGCAGGTGCTCGTGTCCGGGCGGCGGCGGGGAGTTGTAGGCATAGGTGTGCCCGGTGGGCGTGGTCCAGGTGATCGTGCCGTCCTCGTCGCGGTCGTACGTCCAGCCGGCGTGCGTCTTGAGCAGGTGATCCCGACGACACGCTGGGAAAATATTCTCCGTGGACGTGGCTCCGCCACTCCCGTCGGGGTTGAACGGCACCCGGTGGTCCAGGTCGCAGGTGCGCGAGGTGGCGTTGCAGATCGGGGACACGCAGTAGGGGTCGCGGGCGCGGATGATCTCCGCGAGGTCGGCCGGCGGCCGGTACCGGGTCTTGCCCACGTCCAGGACCGTGCCGGTCTGGGGATCGGTGACCAGCCGCCGCCAGGTCCCGTTCGCGGCGAGCCGCCGCGCGGTCTGGGCGGTGATCGCGCCGTACCCGGCGAGCTGGGCGGGGTCCTCGTCCAGCCCGAGCAGCGTCGCCAGTGAGACGGTCACGTCGATCCGGACCTGCGCGGCGATGCCCCCGAAGCCGCCGAGGCCGCTGGCGC
This sequence comes from Pengzhenrongella sp., assembly GCF_036565025.1. NCBI lineage: Bacteria > Bacillati > Actinomycetota > Actinomycetes > Micrococcales > Pengzhenrongella > Pengzhenrongella sp. The sequence continues at coordinate 618 of NZ_DATCNW010000083.1, read as the reverse complement.
CGCCGGTTGCGGACGGGCACCGGCTCGCGCTGGGCAGCGCGGTACCCGTGCCGGGGCCTGTCGCGGGCTCGGTGCTGGCGTCTGATGTGCTGGCTCCGCCGCCGACCGAGACCGCGTCGTCTGATGTGCTGGCTTCGCCGCCGACCGTGACCGCGTCGTCTGATGTGCTGGCTCCGCCGCTGACCGAGACCGCGTCTGCGCAGGTGCAGTCGTCGTTGCCGAGCAGGGTGGCGGTGTAGGCGTCGGCGCGGAGCTGGTCGATGGTGCGGGGGTCTCCGGCGCGCTGGGCCTTGTGGGCGGCGTCGGTCAGGGCGGTGTCGATCGCGGTCGCGATGAACGCGGGCAGCACGGACCAGATGCCGGCCATCCCGTCGGGCAGGACCTTGGGCTTGCACACGCGCCGGGTGTCGACCGCGCGGGCGGTGCGCTTCTCGGCGTCGGCCGGGTCGACCGCGATCAGGGCCTTCTGCAGGTCGCCGCGCAGCTGGGTCGGGGTCCGCTCACCCGCCGTGGGCAGCACCACGTCCTCGACGACCTGCGCGACCTGCCACGGAACGTCCTTGAGGGCGGCGACCACGATCTTGGCCTTGCCCCAGTCCAGGTCCCCGACCTCCAACG
>NZ_DATCNW010000082.1:0-66708 GCF_036565025.1 Pengzhenrongella sp. | reverse complement strand
CGGCAGCCCCGCCGGTAGACCGGGCACAAGCCGCACGAGCGTGGCGACGACAGGCCCCTCGGCGTCGTCCGCGAGGGTGAGGGTCGTCTGCTCCCAGCCCGGGCCGAGCAGGTCCTGGGTCCAGTCGGTCACGGCGTCACTGCGGGGGCGCGCCGGCCGCCCGCCTTGATCGGCAGCAGCAGGGCGAGGCCGAGGCCGACGACGGTGATCAGCCCGAGGATGCCCCAGTACTGCGAGCCCGAGAGCGCCACGAAGGTCGAGAACGCCAGCGGCGCGAGGAAGCTCGCCGCGCGGCCGGTGGTCGCGTACAGGCCGAAGATCTCGCTCTCGCGGCCGGGTGGGATGACGCGCGAGAGCAGCGTGCGGCTGCACGACTGTGCCGGGCCGACGAAGACGCACAGCATCAGCCCGAAGATCCAGAACACGGTCGGCCCGCCGTCGTGCAGCACGAAGACGACGGCCCCGCTGATGACCATGCCGGTCAGTGAGGTCACGATGATCGCCTTCGGGCCGACCCGGTCGTCGAGGTAGCCGGCGAGGATCGTGGCGATGCCTGCGACCACGTTGGCGGCGATCGCGAACACGATCACGCTGCTCGCGGTGAACCCGAAGGTGACCGACGCGATCACCCCGCCGAAGGTGAACATGCCCGCGAGCCCGTCGCGGTAGACTGCGCTCGCGAGCAGGAAGTAGAGCGTGTTGCGCTGCTCGCGCCACAGCCCGGCGACGTCCCGGGCGAGCTGACGGTAGGAACCAACGAAGCCGGTGCGGACCCGCAAAGCGCTCGCCGGGACCTCCGGGACGGCGATCATGACCGGGATCGCGAACACCCCGAACCAGATGGCCGCGACGAGCACCGCGGCCCGGATGTTCAGCCCGTTCTCGCCGGTGACCCCGAACACCCCGACGTCGGGGTTGATGAAGCCGGTGAACAGCACGAGCAGCAGCACGATGCCGCCGAGATACCCCGCGCCCCAGCCGATGCCGGAGATCCGCCCGACGTTCCCGGGATGGGAGACCTGCGAGAGCGTCGCGTTGTAGTTGACCGCGGCGAGCTCGAAGAAGATGTTGCCGACGGCGAGCAGAAAGATGCCGAGCAGCAGGTTCTGCGTCAGGTTGTCCGGGTCGGGTGTGACGAAGAACATCGACGCGCTGATCAGCACGGTGATTCCGGTGTGGATGCCAAGCATGAGCTTGCGCCGGCCCAAGGCGTCGGACCGGGCGCCGGAGACCGGGGCGAGCAGCGCGATGAAGAGCCCGGCCGCGGCCAGCCCCCAGCCGAGCCAGGCCGAGTGGTCGGCCAGGGTCGCGTCGAGCAGGGCACTCGCGTGCCCGCCGGCGGCACCCGCGCGCGCCGCGGCAGCGACCGTGCCGGGGTCGACGAACGCGTCCGAGGTCAACCAGCGGGTGAAGACGAAGGTCGTGATGACCGCATTGAAGGCGGCCGACCCCCAGTCCCACAGCGCCCAGGCTGCGACGCGCGATCGGTAGGTCCGGGGCGCAGCGGCGCGATCGCCGAGCAGGGCGTCGCTGGTATCTCTCACGCGCGCATCGTAAACGTGCGACCCCTTCGCGCGGTGAACCGGGGCCGAAGTTCAGCGGCGTCAGCGCGCCGACTGGTCCTGCGGGTCGTCCGGATTCGGGTGGCCCTGCCAGTAGCTGCTCTCCAGGTCGGCCGCGGAGAAGGGCTTCGGGCTGGGAGTGATCCGGCTCTTGCGCATCGACTCGTACCACACGGGCATGTCGCTCGAGCGGGAGGCGACCAGGAACGAGGTCTGGTCCGCTTCCCAGCTCGACCGCCGCGCGTCGTCCCGTTCGGGATCCTGCTCCGTCGGCGGCGAGGCCTGGTCGGGCGCGGAGTGCGATCTCGCCGGGCGGCGGCGCGCCGGACCGGGCGCCGCAGTCTCGCTGCGCAGCGCGCGTGGCTTGGGCGGCTGGTGGAGCGCGCTCGAATCGCGATGATCGGCGGTGGGTCGCGGCAGTCCGAGGTCGGTCAGCTCGTGCGGCGTCCAGCCGGCCGCCATCGCGAGGGCATGCGCCTCGGCGTAGCCGTATTGCGCGTCCTCGAGGGCGTTCTGGAGCTCGGCGAGCGAGTTCTCCATCTCGTGGATCTCGTCCTGCAGTTCGCTACGGACCGCGGCGGCAGCGACGAGGTCCTGTCCGGCGCTCCAGAGCGAGCGCAGTCCACTCTCGCCCGCGTTCGCGTCGAAGATGGGGGCCATGCGGAGAAATCTACCTTGCCGCGCGCGGGGACGCGAAGCGCGCCGGTCTGATCGTGGCGGCGGTGCTGCTCACGGCGGTGTTCTCGGCGCTGTCCAACGCCGCGGCGCTGCTCGCCAGGAACCAGGGCGTGCTGATCGGCATCTCCCAGCTCATCTCGATCCCGCTGATGTTCGGCAGCAGCGCGCTCATGGACACCAGCCTGTCGGCCGACTGGGTATCGCGGGTCGCCGCGTCCAACCCGTTCGAGTGGGCGGTCATCGCGGGCCGCGGCGCGATGCAGGACTCGCCGGACTGGGCAACGGTCGGCGGGCACCTGGGGCTGCTCTCGGGGCTCGTCGCGGTGATGGCGTGGGTCGCGACGGGGGCATTCCGGGCGTACCAGCGCTCGACCTGACGGTCGGCGTCGGCGTCCGGGGCTGGTCGCGGCTAGGTTGCGGTGGTGACCCAATCTTCGATCGACCTCCCCGGACTGCCGACCCTGACCTGGACCGGGGCGCCGTCGTCGGCGTCGGTCGACCCGGACCGCGGCGGGCTGGTCATGACGGCCGCCGCGGGCACGGACTGGATCAACCACGCCCAGACCGGCGTGCGCAACGCCTCGGCGTCGGCCCTCGGCTTCACGGCCGACGGCGACTTCGCGCTCTCCGCGCAGGTCACCGTCGCGTTCGGCTCGACCTTCGACGCCGGTGCGCTGTGTCTGTTCTCGAGCCAGGAGTCGTGGGCCAAGCTCTGCCTCGAGCGCTCGCCGCAGGGACAGGCGATGGCGGTCTCCGTCGTGACCAACGGCGGGTACTCGGACGACTGCAACTCCGCGGTCGTCGACGGCGACTCGGTCTACCTCCGGGTGAGCCGCTCGGGGCGCGCGTACGCGTTCCACTCCTCGACCGACGGGCAGCAGTGGAACTTCGTGCGCCTGTTCCGGCTCACGGCGCGCGCCGGGCACGTGAAGGTCGGGTTCCTCGCCCAGACCCCGCTCGGCGAGGCCTGCACGGCGACCTTCTCCGAGATCCAGCTGACCGACCGGGCCCCCGCCGACCTGCGCGACGGCTCGTGACGGAGCGGGGACTCGTCCTCGAGGCGGGGCCGAGCCCGACAGCCCGCGCCCAGTCTCCACGGTCAAAGCCCTCATCAGCGGGCATACCCGTCCGATAGGACCCTCGGCGGCCGTATCCGCACCGGCTGCCCGCGCCTCCACGCCAGGAGGCCCGTCGACGCGTGGACGTGGGGTGGGCCGATGCGCGCGAGAGGTCTGCAGTCGCCCGCCACGGGCCGCCTGATTCGCCGACTGGGTCCCATCTCCTGGCTCGTCGTGCTGCTCGGCGCCGGCTCGACGCTCTTCCTGCCGGGGACGGCCGAGGGCACCCCGATCCGCACCGCGATGGTCATCACCCTCGCGGTCTTCTTCGTCGTCCTGTTCGCCCAGCTCCTGCTCGCGGTGACCCACTACCGCAGCCGGCGGCTCTCGCTGGTGTTCCTGGCCGCCGGGGTCGGGCTGTGGGCCGCCGGGTCGGCGACGGTGAGCGCAGGTCAGACGGTCGCGGAGGTGACCTTCCCGGCGCCCGGTGAGGTGTTCTTCCTCGCGTCCTACCTGGGCATGGCCGCGTTCCTGCTGCTCGACGTGCCGCGGCGGGCGATGCCGACCGCGACGATCTGGCTCGAGGCTGCCGTGGTCTGCGGTGCGGCGGCCTGCCTGGCCGCGTTCGCCGTCCTGACACCGTTGTCGGGCACGTTCGCGCGCGGGGGCGTGACCCTGCTGCTGGCGATCCTCTACCCGCTGATCGACCTGGTCCTCGGGACGATGGTGCTCGCGCAGCTGATGCTGCGGCAACGGGGCCTCTCGGTGCGCACGATCGCCCTCGCGCTGGGCTTCGCCGGCCTCGCCGTCGCCGACAGCAGCTTCGTGCTGAGCCTGTCCAGCGACTCCTACACCTCGAGCCTCGCGCTGGACGCCGTCTGGGGCTTCAGCTTCGCGGCCATCGTCGGAAGTGCGTGCGCACCGCGCACGACGGCGACGCCCCCGGAGATCGTGCGGCAGCGCTCGGCACTGCTGCCGGTCGCGGCGGCACTCGCCGTCGTCGTGCTGGTGCTGCACCCGGGGGGCGTCATCGGCTGGTGCGTGATGGCGCCGGCCATCCTCACCCTGGTCTGCACCGGAGCCCGGATGGTGCTCGCGCTGCACGAGGCGCAGGGCGCCGCGGAGGCCTTGCGCCTGTCGCTCACCGACGAGCTGACCGGGCTGCCGAACCGGCGGGCGCTGATGGCGGCGGCCGACAAGGTACTGCGGGGCGGTGCGCAGCTGGGGCTCGCGCTGCTCGACCTCGACGGGTTCAAGGACATCAACGACACGCTCGGCCACGCCGTCGGGGACGACGTGCTGACCTCCCTGGCACACCGCCTGCGCGACGAGCTCGGCGCCCAGGGCGGCATCCTGGTCGCCCGGCTGGGTGGCGACGAGTTCGCCCTGCTCCTCACGGGCGCGGACGGGCTCGGGCTGTTCGAGGTCGCGCAGCGGGCTCGGGGCATCCTGAAGAACCGGTTGCGGGTCGACAACCTCGATCTGTCGATCGACGCATCCGTCGGCATCACCGTGCGCGAGGCGGGTGACACCTCCGCCATCGAGCTGCTGCGCCGGGCCGACATCGCGATGTACGAGGCGAAGTCGACCGGGGCGGGCGTGCTGCTGTTCGACGCCTCCCAGGACGGGTTCTCTCGCCAGCGGCTGCGTCGCGGTGAGGACCTGCGCCAGGCGATCGCCGAGAACCACCTGATCGTCTGGTACCAGCCGCAGGTCGACGCGCGCACCCGCCAGGTGCTCGCCATGGAGGCCCTCGTCCGGTGGCACCACCCCACCGAGGGGATGCTGTCGCCGATGACGTTCCTGCCCGACGCCCGGCGCGCCGGCCTGATGCCCGCGCTCACCGAGGCGGTCATGCGGCACGTGATCGCGGACGCGCGGCGCTGGATCGACGAGGGGTTCACGTTCCGGGTCGCCATGAACTGCGCACCTCCCGAGCTGGTCGGCGGGATCGTGCTGCCGATGCTGTTCGAGGCGCTCGAGCGAGCCGGGCTGCCCGGCGACGCCCTGCTGATCGAGGTCACCGAGGACTCGTTCCTCGCGGACCCCGAACGGGCCCGGGAGGCCCTGTTCGAGCTGCGCGCGCACGACGTCGAGACCTCGATCGACGACTACGGCACGGGGTTCTCCTCGCTCGCCTACCTGCGCGACCTGCCCGTGCAGGAGCTGAAGATGGACCGCTCGTTCGTGTCCACGATCCTGACCGACGAGCGGAGCCTGATGATCGTGCAGACGACGACGCAGATGGCGCACGCCCTCGGCCTGCGGTTGGTCGCGGAGGGCATGGAGGACGCCGAGACCGCCGCGCGGCTGACCACGATGGGGGTCGACGTGTTCCAGGGATATCACATCTCCCGGCCCATGCCGCCGGACGACGTCGCGCCGTGGATCCGGCAGTGGTTGGCCGCCGGGGACGAACCCGGCGTACCGGCGCAGGCGGACGCTCCGGACCGGCCGGTGGCGACCGGCGTCGAGCGCGCGGGCGGCCGCGCGGATCGGGGGCTACAGCTGCCCGACGCCCACTGAGCCGACCATCCCGACCAGATCGATCGTGCCTTGCCCGATCGCGTGCAGCTCGGCGGCGTCGCGCGCCGACTCGTCCGCCTCGAGGACCGGCCCGCGCGGCCGCAGCCGGAAGGCTTCGAGCTCGGGCACGCTCACCCCGTCGAGCCCGACGCCGAGCGTCACGAGCCGGTACGCCTCGGGGAACTGCCGGCGCTGGTTGCGCACCAGGGCGGGGCAGTGCGCGTAGACCGGCGTGCTCGACGACGAGCCCAGGTAGGGCGCCGTCGTCGTGCCGGGGAACGGGTGGGTCAGGATGCCGACGGAGTCCAGCAGGCGCCGGACCCGCGTGTCGAGGATGGCCACGAACGAGCTCATCTGGTTGACCCGCGACAGGGTGATGAGCCCGTGGTAGAGCGCGAGCGAGAGCTGCAGGCCGTCTCCCGTCGAGCCGCGCCGCACCCCGATCGTCGCGATCTCCCAGGTGGTCGCGAGGTCGATGCCGACGGCGGCGGCGGTGCGCGTGCCGTCCACCTCCCACGGCGCCCGGCCGACGTCGACCAGCGTCTTGAGGCCGGCACGTCCGCCGGGCACGATCAGGCGCACCGCGGCGAGAACCTCGTCCTGCTCGTCGGCGAGGACCAGGAACACCGAGCGGTCCGCATAGTCGCGATACTCCTCGTCGAGCTGCTCACGCGTGTTGCCGAACCAGCGCAGGAACACCTCGGCCTCGCACTCCCGGGCGGACTCCAGCAGCGCGCCCTGGACGTCGAAGAGCATCCGGACGGTCGGAGCCATCAGAAGCCTCGGGAGACGACATTGGTGGCGTTGAACCACTCCCGGGCCAGCTCGACGACCTCGGCCTCGTTGAACGGCTTGCACGCGTAGACGTCGATGCTGAAGAACAGTCGCGGCACGTCCCAGGCGTAGAAGTGCGCACCCGAGGTCTCCCAGTGGATCCACCCGGCCCACCCGTACAGCGGGGACGAGTGGGTCACGGGCTCGTTCAGCGCGACCATGTCGATGGTCTTGGACAGCTGGGTCAGGAACGCGCTGATGGACTCGGCGCCGATGGATTCGGTGCACAACCCTTCGACGACCAATCGCTGCCGGCAGATTTCCGGGGCCAGATCGTGCACGTCGTCTCCAGGGTGCTCGGGCCCGGCGAGGGAGTCGGGCGGCTGGAGAGATCGTGCCATTTTGTCCGGTTTGTCTGACTCTTTAGAGTTAATTCTGCCGCTGTTATCACCCGATAGGAGTACTCGCGCGGCCCAGGTCAGGCCGGTTCGTGCAGGCAGCTCGGGTCCTCGGCGAGCGGGTCGCCGGTGGTCGCGAAGGCGTGCGAGCGGGAGCCGCCGCAGACGGTCCGGAACTCGCAGCGACCGCACTTGCCGCCGAAGGAGTCGGGGTCGCGCAGCGACTTCAGCAGCACGGACTCGCGGTAGATCTCGGGGAACGGCCGGGCGCGCACCGAGCCCGCGGGAGCCGGCAGGAACCCGCTCGGGTAGACGATCCCGACGTGGTCGACGAAGGCGAAACCCTTGCCGGAGTTCACGTCGATCGGCGGGCGCGGGCGGCGCGGCTTCGGGGGGTGCGCGGCGAACAGGCCCGCGGTGTCCCGGCGCAGCTCGGCGCGCAGCGGACCGACTCCGAACGCCTCGTCGAGCGCGTCCACGCCGGCCCGCTGCAGGGCGATCCGCCGGTAGTGCGGTGCCTCGGTGGTCTTGATCGCGACAAGCGAGGAGACATCGTGCAGCCAGTGCAGGACCTCCTCCTCCTGTGCCGCGGTGAGGGGTTCGAGCAGCTTTCCCCGGCCGGTCGGGACGAGGAAGAACACGCTCCACAGCGACGCGCCCAGCTCGAGTACGGCCTTGAGGATCTGCGGCAGCTCGTGCACGTTCGCGCTGGTCACGGTGGTGTTGATCTGCAGGCGGAAGCCGATGTCCTTGATGGTGCGGGCCGCGGTGAACGTGTCGTCGAAGACTCCGTCGATGCCCCGGAACGCGTCGTGGGTCTGCGCCGTCGCGCCGTCCAGGGACAGCGAGACGGCCTTCGCGCCGGCGTCGTGCAGCTCGACGAGCACCTCGCGGGTGAGCTTGGCGGTGACCGAGGGGGACAGGGCCATGCTCAGGCCGAGCCCGGTGCCGTGCGCGACCAGCTCGGGCAGGTCGGGTCGCTCGAAGGGGTCACCGCCGGTCAGCACGACCAGTGGGCGCGGGGCGCCGAACGAGGCGAGGTCGTCGAGTAGGCGCTTGCCCTCGACCGTGCTGAGCTCGAACGGGTTGCGGGTCGTGATGGCGTCGGCGCGGCAGTGCGTGCACACGAGCTGACAGGCGCGCGTGACCTCCCAGATGACGATGAACGGCCGCTCGGCCGCGTCGTGATGCAGGTACCGAACGGCGCGCGGATGGGCAGCGGTAGTGGTGGGCGCGGTCATCGGACGTCTCCCAACGGGGTTGCGAAGCTACCCGACGAACCTCGGGGAGTCTGAGTTGTTTTTACTACACTTTCAGGTAAAACTCTATTCGTGTCCCCCGAAGCGAACGATTCCCTGCTCAGGCCCGACGACGGCGCGGCCCTGCGTGGACGGAGCAGATGGTGAGCGACGAGACAAGGGGGGCGTTCGGATGGTGATCCCCGAGGCTGCGTTGCCGCTGAGTCAGCGGCGGGTCGAGGACGTCCCCGGGCACTGGCTGCTCGCCCGGCTGAGGAAGCGCGCCCTGCGCCCGGGGGTGCGGCGATGACGTCGCGAATGCTCGCCGACGCCTCGTTGCGCGGCGCGGACGTCGTCGAGCTCGCGCCGGGCCTCGGTCGCACGGCGGTGCAGATCCTGCGGTCGGCGCCGGGCTCCTACCTCGGCATCGAGCGCGACCCCGACGCCGCCCGGATCGTGGCCGGGCTGGTCGCGGGGCGCGGTACGTGCCGCACCCGGGACGCGACCGCGACCGGCCTGCTGGACGCGAGCGCGGACGTCGTCGTCGGCGAGGCGATGCTCTCGATGCAGACCGACCGGGGCAAGCGCGCGATCGTCACCGAGGCCGCCCGCCTGCTGCGCCCCGGCGGGCGGTACGCCATCCACGAGCTGGCGCTGCGGCCCAACGGGCTCGACCCCGCGCTCGCCACCCAGATCCGCCAGGACGTCGCGAGGTCCATCAAGGTCAATACCCGGCCGCTGACTCCTCGCGCAGTGGGGTGCGCTGCTCGAGGAGGCCGGGCTCATCGTGGACCGGGTGCGCACCGCGCCCATGGCGCTGCTGCACGTGCGCCGCAACCTGGCCGACGAGGGCGTCCTCGGCGCGCTGCGGGTCGCCGGCAACGTGCTGCGGGAGCCGGCCGCGCGCCGCCGCGTGCTCGACATGTGGCGCACATTCCACCGGCACCGCCACAGCCTTGGCGCGGTCTCCCTGATTGCGCACCGCCCGACGACTGGAGAAGCCCGATGACCGAGAACCTCACGTCCGAGCAGGTCGAACCGGAGGTGGCTGCTGCCCCGATGCTGTCCCACGTCGCGGACGTCGCGGGCCTCGTCGAGATCCAGGACGACGCGACCGTGTCGCGCACGATCCTGGCCGCCGAGGGCATGCGCACTGTGCTCTTCGCCTTCGACGCCGGACAGGTCCTCAGCGAGCACACCGCTGCCGTGCCCGCCATGCTCCAGGTCCTGTCCGGGCACCTGCGGATCACCGCCGCGGGGCGGACCGTCGACCTGCGCCCCGGCGGTCTCGTGCACTTCGGGACCCGGTTGCCGCACGCGGTGGAGGCCGTCGAGCCCTCCCGCCTGCTGCTCACCATGCTCGACCCCCGCGTGAAGGGCTGACGCGATCATGGCGCGGGTGCTCGTCGTGGTGGCCTCGCGGCACGGGGCGACGTCGGAGCTGGGGGAGTGGATCTGCGGCACGCTGCGCGATGGCGGTCACCAGGTCGCGCTCACGCGCCCGGTCCCGGGAGCCGATCCGCAGGGCGCCGACGCCGTCGTACTCGGCTCGGCGACGTACGCCAAGCGCTGGCTCGGCGACGCGAACTCCTGGTTCGCGCACTACCGCGAGGCGCTCGTCGAGCGCCCCACGTGGGTGTTCGACTCCGGGATGGCCCCGCGCTCCGTGGGCGACGACGTGCCGCTCGGCGACGCGGTGCGGGTGGTCGATGCACTCGGCCCGCGGGGATTCCGGCACTTCGGCGGCCGCATCGACCGTGCGCTGCTGTCCCGGGCCGAGCGCGCGATCGTCGGCGCTTTGCGCAAGCCGGACGACGACGGGCGCAGCCGCCCGGAGGTCGAGGCCTGGGCGCGCGAGATCGACCTCGAGCTGGGCGGCTTGCTGACCGGCGCGCTGGGCGGCGCCCTGGGTGGCGCGCTGGGCGCGGGTGCAGCGACCCGCGATCGCGGGGCGATCGCGCGCGACTGACGAAACCCGCAGGAATCCCGGATCCGGTTCGCCCTGAACAATCGACGTACGCAATACAAACGCACCGCAATCACTCAACGGAGAAGGCTTGTGGACTCTTTGATTACTGCCGTCGCATCCCCGGAGCTCGGCTTTCCTGCCTGGTTGCGGATCACCCATTTCATCAACTTCGTCTTTGTCGGGGTGCTGATCCGCAGCGGCGTCGAGATCCTGTCGTCGCATCCACGGCTGTACTGGCGAACGGACTGCGGTCCCGGGACAGAATGGCTCCGTCTCACCAAGTCGATCGTCCCCGCCGAGGAGGGGCAGTACATGGCGCGCGACGACGAACTCGTGCTGCCGAAGTGGTTCTCGCTGCCCGGCGGGAAGAAGATCGGTATCGGGCGTCGCTGGCACGGGCTGACGAACTTCGCCTGGATGATCACCGGGATCATCTATGTCGGGCTGCTGTTCGGGACCGGCGAGTGGCGCCGGCTGCTCCCGACGAGCTGGGACATCTTCCCCCGCGCGCTGGACTCGCTGCGGACCTACCTGACGTTCAACCTGCCGCCGGTGGCGGCGTTCCACCCGTATGACGCCCTGCAACAGCTCATGTACGCCTTCATCGTGTTCGTCGTCGCGCCGATGATGATTCTCACCGGGATTGCGATGTCGCCCTCGGTGATCGGGCGGTTCCCGTGGTACGCGAAGCTTTTCGGCAACCGTCAGGGCGCGCGGAGCCTGCATTTCATCGGGATGGTGATCTACCTGGGGTTCGCGCTCTTCCACGTGACGTTGGTGTTCGTCGTCTACCCTGCGCACAACGTCACCCACATGGTGTTCGGTGAATACCGTCCCAAGCAGTTCGGGGCGGCCCTGGCGATCATGCTCACGATGATCGCCGCGGTGGTCGCCTTCTGGCTCTGGCAGTCCTGGTGGAGCCACCAGAACCTGCGCCGCACCCAGGTCATCCTGAACGACCTCGAGGAGCCGATCCGGAAGCTGTTCCTGGGCCGGCTGAAGTCCAGGCAGCGCGGGTACTACAAGGAGTCGGACATCTCGCCGTATCACTGGTCCAACGGCCGCCCGCCCACGCCCGAGGAGTCCCCCGAGTGGGAGGCGCTGCGCAAGGACGACTGGCGCGGCTACCAGCTCGAGATCGGCGGCCTGACGAACAAGACCGTCAGCCTGTGCATGGACGACCTGCGAGACATGCCCCGCCAGGAGCAGATCACGATGCACACCTGCATGCAGGGCTGGACCGGGATCGCCAAGTGGGGCGGCGTGCGGCTCTCGGACGTCATCGGGCTGGTCGAGCCGGACGAGAAGGCCAAGTACCTGATGCTCACCTCGTTCGGCACGGCCCAGCACATGTACGACGGCCGTCCGGTCGAGCCGTACTACACGTGCCTGCCCAAGGAGCTGGTGTACGAGGACGAGACGATCCTGGCGTTCGACATGAACGGCCAGCCGCTGCCGATGACGTTCGGCGCGCCCCTGCGCCTGCGGGTCGAGTCGATCCACGGCTACAAGATGGTCAAGTACCTGCACAAGATCGAGTGGATCGAGGACTACCACACGGTCGGCGACGGCATGGGCGGCACCCGCGAGGACTCCTCCCTGCAATCCATCAACGCAAGGATCTGACAACCCATCAACGCAGAGATCTGACCCGACGCCGGCAGAGCCTCAACGTTCCCGCGGGAACGCCGCAATGCCGTCCCAAAACCCGCTAACGTCCGAGCGTTGACGTCCTATAGGACGTCAACGCTCGGACGTTACGCGCCGAACGGCGCCGCGGAGCCCTCGAGCCGCGGAGCCGAGTTGCCGCCGAGCGCATCGTCGCCGAGAGCCGGGGTGCCGCGAGATGGGAGTTGTTGTCGTTCCCAGGCGGATTTCAGGACAACGTCTCCTATCTCGCGGAAGTCCGGCCCGGTGAGGGCCGGTGATCTGCGTCGAGTTCGTCGGTTCGGGTTCGAGTTCGCCGATTTCGACCGGAGAACTCGCTTCGGACCTGCGGACTCGAGCGGAGCGGCAACGACTCAGCGAGCCGATGACACGGCGCGGGAAACTGGGCGCCTGCGAGCCGGGGGCCTGTCGCGAGATGGGAGTTGTTGTCGTTCCCGGGCGGATTCTCGGACAACGTCTTGTATCTCGCGGAGTTTCGGCGCCGCTCTGACGGCAATTCGCTCAAGGGGGCCGCGGTGGGGTGCAGAGCGATCGAGTTGCGGGAGTTCCTGCGAGGGCGGTCGACCGGCCAGCGTTCCTGCGGGAACGCCTGTCCGATCCCGAACGAGCCGGCGTCCGAGGCGTCCGAGAACCCGTTAACGTCCGAGCGTTGACGTCCTATAGGACGTCAACGCTCGGACGTTAACGGGATTCCTGCTCCTGCTCTTGTTGCGCCTGCTCCTGCTGCTGTTCCTGTTGATGTTGTTGCTGCTGTTGGGTCAGGTATGCCTGCAGGACGCGGGCGTGGTTGTTCTCGGGGTCGCGAGCGGCGTAGAGGAGGGTGATCCGGTCGGCATCGGCATCGGCATCGGCATCGGCGTCGGCATCGGCGTCGCCGTCCCCGTCGGCTGCGCCGTCCCCGTCGGCTGCGGCGTCGGCGTCGGCGTCGGCTGCGGCTGCGAGCAGGGTCTCGGCTGCGCCGGAGCTGTCGAGCTCGGCGGTGTAGCGATCGGTGAACTCCCCGAAGTGGTCGCTGCGATGCGCGAACCAGACTCTCAGCTCGGTCGACGGCGCGACGTCCTGGTCCCAACGATCGAGCGCGGCCCGGGCCTTCGAGACGCCGCGCGGCCACAGCCGGTCGACCAGGACGCGGAAGCCGTCGTCGGGCGCGGGTGCGTCGTAGATCCGCTTGATCACGATCTCGGCCATGGTCCCTCCGCTCTCGCGTCCTACACCTGCCCGACGGCGGCCTGCCGGCTCACCGTCGGGCGGCTCAACTGCCGTGCTACCGCTGTCCGTTCACCTTGGCCCCGTCGACGACGCGGCGCACGGCGTCACCGACGTTCGCCAGGTCGAGCCCGGCGCTCGCGGCGCTCCCGGCCGCCGCGGGCGTCCCGGGCGTCCCGGCGGCCGTCCCCGCACCGTCGGCCTTCGATCCCGCCCCCAGGAACGGCGCGATCAGGTCGAGCGGCAGCGGGAACACGATCGTGGACTTCTCGCCGCCGAGCTCGAGCAGGGTCTGCAAATAGCGCAGCTGCAGCGCGGCGGGGTTCCCGCTGAGGATCTCCGCGGCCTCGAACACCTTCTGCGCGGCCTGGAACTCGCCCTCGGCGTTGATGATCTTCGCGCGCCGTTCGCGCTCGGCCTCGGCCTGGCGCGCCATCGCCCGCTGCATCGCCTCGGGGATCTCGACGTCCTTGATCTCCACGACCGTGACCTTGATGCCCCAGGGCTCGGTCTGCTCGTCGATGATGCGCTGCAGGCTCTCGTTGAGCTGCTCGCGCTCGCTGAGCAGGTCGTCGAGGTCGGCGCGGCCCAGCACGGAGCGCAGCGTGGTCTGCGCGATCTGGGAGGTGGCGACCGCGTAGGCCTCCACCTCCGTGATCGCGAGCGCCGGGTCGGTGACCCGGAAGTACGCGACGGCGTTGACCCGGGCCGGCACGTTGTCGCGCGTGATGACCTCCTGCGGCGGGATGGTCAGGGTCACGATCCGCTGGTCGACGCGCACCATCCGGTCGACGAACGGGATCAGGAACACCACCCCGGGCCCGGCCAGCGGCCGCAGCCGCCCGAGCCGGAACAGCACTCCGCGCTGGTACTCGCGGAGCACCCGGGTGTTGGTGGAGAGGCCGAGCAGCAGCAGGGCGGCAACCAGCAGTAGCGCGATCTTCATCAGTCCGTCCTCCGTGCGTCAGATCCCCAGCGGGTGCGCGAAGTTTGCGTCACCCGCAGCCCGGTCGACGGCGTCGGAGCCGGGAAGTTCGATGGTGTCGCGCGGAAGTGCGCGCTGAAGCGCAGCCCGAGCAGGACGACGAGCGCCAGCGGCACCGCGAGCACCGCCGACCACGGCTCCAGGTTGCGGGCAACCGTGAGCAGGATCATCACGCCCGCGATGACGACGAGCGACAGCGACAGGCCGCGGTGGAACCGCCCGGCCTCGGAGTGCGGCCACGGCGCGATCGGGCGGGTGACCTCCCGCCCGGTCTCGGAGTCCGTGCAGTTCTGCTTGACCGGGCAGCCGTTGCACACCGACGCCTTGGCGCGGTATCGAACCAACCGGAGGTCCTCGTCGTACTCCATGGGCCAGAGCATCTCGTCCTGCGAGCAGCTCCACGCGTCGTGCTGCGGGTGGTACTGAAATCCCGCAGTGCGGAACGTCTCGGCCCGTTTCTGGGCGTGCTGCGCTGCCAGGTCGAGCGCGCCGGACACGCCGAGCAGCACGAGGGCGTACACCCCGACGATGAGGACCTCCGGAGGCAGGATCACGACTCGTCGTCACCCGCCCCGGCGCCGACCTTCGCGAGGACGATCTCGGTGAACAGCGTCTGGTCCCGCAGCTCTTCCACCGAGCCCTTGACGCGGTAGCGGACCCCGAGCCAGCAGATCCACAGGAACGCCGCGCACCCGGCGAGGAGGGTCACGTCACCGGGCAGCCGCATCCACTCGAAGATGTTGTTGGTCGGGTTGGTGATGAACTCCATCTGCCGGGCGGCGAAGTAGCCCTTGTCGACAGATTCGAACAGCTGCAGGATGCCGAGCGGGAGGAGCGTCGCGAACGACATCCAGGCGAGACCGAGGTTGACGCACCAGAACGAGAACTTCGCGACCTTCTCCGGCCAGCGATCGGCCGGGATGAGGTACCGCAGGCAGAACAGCGCCAGCCCCATCGCGAGCATCCCGTACACGCCCATCATCGCGGCGTGCGCGTGGTTGGCCGTGAGCGCTGTGCCGATCTCGTAGTACGACACGATCGGCAGGTTGACCAGGAACCCGAAGATCCCCGCGCCCAGGAAGTTCCAGAAGCCGACGGCGACCAGGAACATGACCGCCCAGCGGTGCGGGAACGGTGTCGAGGACTTGGACTCCTGGCGGGCCCCAAGTTGCAGGAAGGACCACGCCTCGACCGTCAGGAACGTCAACGGGATCACCTCGAGGGCCGAGAAGACCGCACCCAGCGCCATGCTCTCCGCCGCGCTGCCGGAGAAGTACAGGTGGTGCATCGTGCCGACGATTCCGCCGGCCGAGTACAGCAGGATGTCCAGCAGGATCATCGTCAGCGCGACCTTCTCGCGCACGACGCCGAGCATCACGAAGATGTACGCCACGAGGACCGTGGTGAAGATCTCCAGGAAGTCCTCGACCCACAGGTGCACGACCATGAACCGCCAGAAGTCGGCCGTCGTGAAGGTCGACTCTGCGTTGGTCAGCAGCCCGACCGCGTAGAACGCCGGGATGGACAGCGCGGTGAAGAAGAACATCCACGGCATGTTCCCGCGCGACTCGGTCTTCAGGCGCGAACGCAGTCCGCGCCACAGGATGAACACCCAGATGGCCAGGCCCACGGTGAGCAGGACCTGCCAGAATCGGCCGAGGTCGAGGTACTCCCAGCCCTGCATCCCGAACAGGTGGAACGTCGCGGGGAGCAGGTGGTGGATGTCCAGCGCCTCCCCGGCCATGGAGCCGAACACGACGACCGCGAGGGCGCCCAGCAGGCTGTACGCGAGCCAGTGCTGCCGCTTCGGTTCGCGTCCGGCGATGATCGGGACGAGGAAGATGCCGGCCGCAAGGAACGACGTCGCTGTCCAGAAGATCGACAGCTGCACGTGCCAGGTGCGCACCAGGTTGTACGGCAGCCAGTGCGCGAGGTCGAAGCCGAAGAAGCTCGACGCGTCCGCGCGGTAGTGCTCGGCCGCCGCGCCGACCGTGGCCTGGATGAGGAACAACAGGCCGACGACGAGGAAGAACCAGGCGCAGGCCCGCTGTGCGGGCGTGAGCAGCACGTCTCCCGGCTCGCGGAAGGAGATCGAGTCGGCCTGGCGGCCCTTCCAGCCCAGTCGGTCGCCCCAGCGGCCGAAGGCCGCGAACAGCGCGCCGATGCCGGCGAGCAGGGAGATCAGGGAGAGCACGCTCCACACCATGACGTTGGCCGGGGCCACGTTGCCGACCAGCGGCTCCGCGGGCCAGGAGTTCGTGTAGCTGTAGTTCTTGTGCGGGCGGTCCGTCGAGGCCGCCCAGGACGTCCAGGCGAAGAACGACGTGAGCTGCCGGATCTCGGTCTTGTCGGTGATGGCGTCCGGGCGCAGGCCCTTGGCGTGCGAGTCCGGCCCGAGGTCGGTCGCGTAATACCCGAGGAGCTCCTGGTACGCCACGGCCTGCCCGGCCGTGAAGGTGAGCGTCTTGGTCGCCGTGTCGTACCGGTTCGTCTTGAAGTCGTCGATCACCTGCTGCTTCACGTTGTCGGACGTGCCGCCTGCCTCACGCGTCACGATCAGTGCGGAGCGGTGCAGGTAGTCGGCCGTGAAGTCGGGCCCGAGGTAGGCACCGTGCCCGAAGATCGAGCCGTACTCCATCAGGCCCTCCTTGAGGAACGCCTTCTGGCCCTCGATGACGTCCTTGCCCGTGAACAGGACCTTGCCGTCCGTTGCGACGATGGTCTTGGGGACCGGGGGCTCAGAGTTGTAGGTGCGGTAGGCCAGGAAGCCGAGGATTGCGAAGCCGAAGAGCATCATCAGCGCGATCGCCTGCACCCACGTGCGGGAAACCATCATCGGGCGCCGGACGGTCGGCGCTACCGAGGGGTTCACGGACGCCTCGGGGGTGAGGTGGAGGGCTGGGTGTCGAGCAACATCGGAGTCTCCTGACAGGTCTGGTGCAGTGGCCGTGTCGAGCCGTGTGTTGTTTTTACTACACTTTCAGGAAAAACTACATTCGCGGTCTGTAGGCAGCTCGTCCGCTCGCTCTGGGCGTCGGCGCGGTCTGGGCGCAGGGAGGTGCCATCACCCCTGCTCACAGCCGTGTGCATGCCCGACGACGGGTCGACGTCGGCGTCTGATCGGTCCTACGCCGTTGTGGCCGTCAGCACTGCAGAGAGGCTAACCCGCAGCGCTTGCAGAAAGCGTCGGCACCACACGTACGAGCGTGTCGATCTCGGCCGCCGGGAGAGGGCGGCCGAAGAGCCAGCCCTGGGCGGCGTCACAGCCCTGCGTGCGCAGGAGCGTGGCCTGGCTCGCACGCTCGACGCCCTCGGCGACGACGACGAGTCCCAGCGCGTGGCCCATCGCGACGATCGCCTTGACGATCGACGCGGAGGACTCGTCCTCGTCCATCGCCGAGACGAAGGTCCGGTCGATCTTCAGCACGTCGACCTTGGTCCGCTGCAGCTGGGAGAGCGAGGAGTACCCGGTGCCGAAGTCGTCGATCGACAGCCGCACGCCCAGGTCGCGCATCCGGTCGAGGTTGCGCCTCGCGGTCCCCGACCCGCTCAGGAGCGTGGTCTCGGTGATCTCCAGGGTGAGCCGGCGCGCCGCGATCCCCGACTGGTGCAGCGCCTGGCTCAGCGTGTGCACCACCTGGTCGGTCTCGAGCGTGCGCGCGGACAGGTTGACCGCGAGCGAGTACCCCAGCGCGCACCAGTCGGCGCCCTGTCGGCATGCTTCGGTCAGCACCCAGCAGTCCACGGCGGAGACGAGCGAGTTCTCCTCGGCGATCGGGATGAACTCGTCCGGCAGCAGCACCCCGTGGCCGGGCCGTTCCCAGCGGACCAGCGCCTCGACGCCGATCATCTGCTCGTCGACCAGCGAGGTGATCGGCTGATAGTGCAGGTGCAGCTCGCGGCGTGCGACGGCCTGCCCCAGGGCGCTGCGCACGGAGAGCTTGGTGTTCACCTCGTGCTGCATCGACTCGTCGAAGATCATCGAGCGGGACTTGCCGGCTATCTTCGCCGCGTACATGGCGAGGTCGGCGTGCCGCAGCAGGGTGTCCCCGCTCGTCATGCCGTCGGTCGTCACGGCGATGCCGATGCTCGCGCTGACGACGGCGTCCTGCTCCCCGATCCGAAAGGCCGTCTCGAGCTGCCGGCCGATCCGGGACGCGATCACCGGAGCGGTGGTCCGGTCCAGCACCCGGGTGCACACCACGACGAACTCGTCGCCACCCAGCCGCGCGACGACGTCGTCGGGGCGGATGCAGGCGCGGATGCGCTCGCTGGCGCGGACCAGGAGCTCGTCGCCGGCGGCGTGCCCAAGGCTGTCGTTGACCTGCTTGAAACCGTCCAGATCGATGAACAGGACGGCGAGGCCGTGCCCGGCCCGGGTGCACTCCCCGAGCGACCGCTCGAGGTGCTGGAACATCGCGGCGCGGTTGGGCAGCCCGGTCAGCGCATCCTGCAGCGCCTGTCGGCTCAGCTCCTCGTGCATCACGCGCATCTCGCGCGAGGACACGTCGATGGAACGTTCGAGGGTGGAGCGGTCGCGCTCTGTCTTGGCGTACGTGGAGCTGATGGTCGCGAGGAGCGCGGGCCACGCCGCGCCGGACGGGACGACGTCGGGCGTGAGGTCCATCCGGCGGAGCTGGTGGGCCAGGGTGGTGTGCAGCTCGGAGGCCGAGCTCATCGAGCGCGCCCATCCGCGACCGCACGTGTGTCGATGTCCGGGCCCTCGCAGAGCTTTTCCATGCCATCCCAACTGTTCGGGCCGTGCAGGCTCTCTTCAGTTACCTCATCGAGAGGGTCGGCCGGAATTTGAGAAACCCGGATCAATGCCACCCAATTGGCGTATACGTGCAGGTGGGCCGGATTATCCGCGGACTCCTGGACCATTCTGGTGCCCGGTTCGGCCCCGTTTGCGGACGACTGAACGGATGATAGGTGAGGGCGGAGATGCCGGATTCCTGCGGGAGTCCGGTGGTCCGTGCGCATACTCGACGGCAATCGCCGAAACTCCCGCGCAACGCCCAGTAGGGGAAACGAATGACCACCGACTCCGAGCCGCTGTCTGTGCAGCCCTATGGTCCGCCGAAGACGTTCACTCCGCAGGAGCTGCCGCCGGAGCTCGCCCTCGAGGATCCGTACCGGCAGGGCGCCCAGTTCCAGCCTGCGACCCACGGCGCGGTGCCGACCCGCGGCCAGGCTCCGCCGTATCTCCAGGCGGGGGCGTACTCCGCAGCGAGCAGCACCCCGCAGTACTCCCTGCCCGGGTACCCCCCGCCGACGAGCGTCCAGGGTGGCTACCCGGGAGGCCAGTACGGCGGATTCCCGCCCGCGCTCGCACCCTGGGGGGTTCGGGTCGGGGCGCTCATCATCGACCGGCTGGCGAATGCCGGTGGCTACCTGCTCTGCGTCGTCATCGCCCTCGTGACCGCGACCCGGGGCGTCGATCCGAACGGCCACCTAGCTTTCCATCTGACGCCCGTGGGGAACCTCGTGCGGTTCTTCGGCCTCCTGGTGTGGCTCGCGATGTGGATCTGGAATCGCGGCGTCCGTCAGGGCGGTTCGGGTCAGTCCCTCGGCAAGCGCGCGACCAAGCTCCGGCTGGTCTCGGCGGCGACCGGGCAGCCGATCGGTGTGCGGATGGCCCTGTTCCGCGACGTCGCCCACGTGCTCGACATGGTCCTGTACGTCGGCTTCCTCTGGCCGCTGTGGGACACGCAGCGCCAGACGTTCGCCGACAAGATCTGCTCGACCCTCGTCGTGCGCGACTGAGGGCCGCGGGGTGTCCACTCCGACGCGGGGCGTCTACTCCGACTCAGGGGGCAGGGTCGACGCCGCCGCCGGAACGATCGACGGCACGATCAACTCCGTCGTGGCGGGATCGCTGGGGGAGCGCGGCGAGGGGATCACTGCCTCGACCGGGTGCGCGGTGATGGTGCGGTACCGGTAGGTCGTGCCCTCGTCCTGCACCAGGTACGTCTCGATGCGGCTGCGGGTCCAGTGCAGGACGAGCAGCCCATAGCGTTCGGCGAGTCGCGCCAGGGTCGCGAACTCGGTGACGTCGACCACCGGGCGGTGCGCCGGCGTCGGCATGGGCTCCACCTCGATCAGCAGCGGACCGTACCGGCGCTGGATCGCGACGCCTTCGCTCGTCGGGGAGACGCCGCGAATCACGAGCAGAAGCAGAGCCGCCAGGAAGATCGAGCCGCCCGTCAGGACCGTGGACATGTCCCGTGCGGTCGAGACCACCATCTCGCGTCCCGCGAAGTCGAGGGTCCGCGGCTGGCTCTTGGTGCGTTCGACAGTCGCCGAGTCCTTCATCGTCAACGACTGTCCCGGGTCGAGCACGAGCTGGTCCGCGGAGAGGGTCAGCCTCAGGGCGGGCGCGAACGGTGCCTCGCCCGCGGCGTGCACCGCCGGCACGACGGCGACCGCGAGCGGTCCGGCGGGCACCCCGGTGGCTCGTGCCGCAGCCTCGCCGCGTGCTTCGAGATCCGTCAGGTTGAGGCGCACCGTCGTCGTGAAGCGACCGCCGGTGAAGGCGAGCGTCTTCACCAACGGGACGGTGGTGTGCCAGCCGCTGCCGTTGGACAGCTCCGCGCTCACGCTGAAGCGGCCCGAGCCCCCGCGGTAGTCGGCCGTGACGTCCACGGTGTCGGCCACCGAGCGAAAGATCGGGTCGGGCGAGGTGACGGTGGTGCCGTCGTACGCGGCGGTCAGCGCGACGGCGGTGCGGTAGGAGAAGGTGATACGGCCGGTCGCCGGCGCCTCGGTCGCGGTCTGCAGGTGCGTCGGCGTGGCGAAGGCGAAGGCGCCCAGCCCGATGCCGAGGAGCCCGGTGCTGGCGATGATCGCGCCGGCCGCTCGCAGCGGCCTCGGTGCGCTGCCGAACGGTGACGCTCGTGGGATGCGGGGCGCCTTGCGGCCGCTCATGGCATGTTTCCTGCGTGCGTGGCGGCGGGACTGCACCGCGTTGCCGCCACCCACCAGCACCACGATCAGCATCACGGCGACCGCGACCGGGCTGGTCAACCGTTCCAGCCAGATGCCACCGCGGGGGATGTGGACCACCAGTCGGCCGAGGAGCCGGTCCTGGCCGGGGTGCTCGGGATCGAGGAAGTTGTTGTTGTCGCCCTTGAACACAAATGCCGCACCGTCCCGATCGACGATGCGGTGCATGACCAGTCTCTTCAGCGTGTTGCTCTGATAGGCGACGATCTCGCCGACGTCGTACGTGCTGCTCGGGTGCACGATCGCGAGGTCACCGGACCTGAACCGCGGTTCCATGCTGTTGCCGTGGGTGATCACGTACGAGAGCTGGCCGCCCAAGGACGCAGGAGCGATTGCCAGCCACAGTCCTATGGCCAGCAGTGCCGAGATGATTGCCCGGGCTCTGCCGGAGGCTCTCATTGATAATCCGATCCCGGGTACGCCCGGCCGGTCCGAAGACCGACCGGGCCTACCTCATAGGGTGTGTCAGCTGGCGACGATGTCGAGTCGTGTCACGTCGTGGAGCGCGGCGCCGCCACCTGGGAAGGTGCACGTGAGGCTGCTGGCGGTCGTGTGGACGCAGGCGACGGCAGAGGTGCCCGCGGAATTGCCGGTGTCGAGCCCGGTGATTGTCGCCGTGATGACGTCCGTGGCCTCGAGGACCTCGACGACGTTGAAGGTCACCACCGACGTGATGTCGGTGGTCATGTTGGTGGTGTACGCCACGGAGCTCACGTGGATCCCGGAGATCGTCTGGTAGGTGGCACCGACGAACTGGCTGGGGTCGTCGATGGTGCTTGCAGCGGTGACCGCCGAGCCGCCGAGGGCGACGAGACCGGCGATGGCAACGATGCTGGCGATCTTCCGTGAATTGCGCATGAGCTGGTCTCTCCCCGTTCGGTAGCTCGGCTGGCCATCCGTGGCTCCGTGGCTTAGCGGTCCCACCTCGCGGTGGGTCGCCTTGTCGACGAGCGGACGCTCGCTAATGAAGAACTTCGGCGGGTACGTCGATAACTGAGGGATTTGAGGCGTCATCGGCGGATTCCCACGATCGGACGAACGCAAAGGGCGCTCGACTGGGCCATCTGATACACCTCGAGCGCGAGCGTGCCGCCGAACGTGTCGATCGCGCGCCGGCCCCTTCCCGGTGCCACGTCCCTGAGCGAGATCGAATTTTGCCCGAATTGCTCTGGATTTACCGGGAGGGGCCGATCAGCGCTCAGGACCCGTCCAGGGGCTCCCCGCTCGGCCACGACTCCCTCTTGGAGCCCTTCCCTGCGGAACACGGACGCAGCTGCCGAGACCTGTGAGAGACGTGCGGTGTGATGCCGGTCGGTAGTTCCTCGCCCGGACGTGACAGCGATTCGGAACCCGCCGACGAGGCGGCCCTGCTCCGCGAGTTCGGGGCCCTGCTCGACCGGCGTGAGGTCAGAGCGCTCTGCCAACCGGTGGTCGACCTGAATTCCGGGGAGATCGTGGCACTCGAAGCGCTCGCGCGGGGGGCCTGTGTCGTCACCGTTTGCCTCGCCGCTCGTGCTGTTCGATGTCGCTCGCCGGGCCGGGCGGGTGGGTGAGCTCGACTGGGTGTGTCGCACGGCAGCCTTCAAGGCCTTTCTCGACGGCCGGGTCCCGCCCTCGATGACTCTCTTCATCAACATCGAGCCAGAGGCCCTGGCGGAGGAGTGCCCACCCGACCTCGCGCACCTTGTCGCGAAGGCCGAGTCCCTCCTGAGGGTGTTCGTGGACGTCAACGACCGGGCGCTCGCGGATGACCCGGCGGGTGTCCTGGCCGCGGTGGTCCGGGCGCGGGAGATGGGCTGGGGCGTGGCCATCGACGACATCGGGACCGGCCGCGCGCCCCTCGCCATGCTCCCGCTCATCGACGCCGACGTCGTGAAGCTCGACCGGCGGGCCTTGAAGGAGGCGAGCACGGAGCGTGCCGCGGCGGTCATCACGAGCGTGCTGCGGCACGTCGAGACGACGGGTGCCGCACTGCTGGTCGAGGGTATCGAGAGTGAAGAGGATGCCCGGTGGGCACGCGCGCTCGGAGCCGTCTACGGCCAGGGTTACCACCTGGGTGCGCCGGGGCCGCTGGAGAGCTATCACGCACCGCGAACGCTTGTGCGCCAGATCCGAATGGCCGAAACGAGCCTGCACATAGACTCCCCCTTCCAGCTGTTCGAGGACCAGCCGTTGCCGCGGATGGACGAGAAGCTGATGGACGAGCTGATCAGCTTGATCGCCAGCGCTCCCCGCTCGGCCGACGCGTGGCCGGTGATCATCGCCAGCGCGGGCCGTGGTGGTCAGCTCAGTGACGGCATGTCCAAGAATCTCGGCGTCACGCACACCCATCTGCTCTGCGCGATCTTCGGTGCCCGGATGCCCGACGAGCCCGCGCCCGGCGTGCGGGGGTCCGCATCCGTCCGGAGGACCCGCTCAACAACGAGCGGCTCCTCATCGTGCTGAGTGACCAGGCGCCTGTTGCCGTCTTCGCTCGCGGGCTGCCCGACGGGCTCTACGACGTCGCCATCACGCAGGACGCGGCCGTGGTGCACGCGATCGCCCATCACCTGATCCGGCGGGTGCCACGAGCGGGAGCCGACAACCTCGCACTGTCGGCGCACAAATTCGAACCGCGGCCGGTGATCGGGGCCGGCGACGATGTGGTCGAGCAGAAGCACCGGAGCTGGCGCGGCCGGTTGGCACGGCAATGATCGCTCAGACTTTCCTGCGTCCGCAGGCCGGCGAGACGGCCTCGGCGCGGTCGTTGTCAGCTCGTTGCGGCTCCGGCACGAATGAGATTGTGGTCATGCGGTCGGCGACCTTGAGACATATGAGCCCGCAGCGTGCGGTCACGGTCCAGGTTCAGAACGGCGGAGGGTTGTCCGCTTCCGGTTTCCGGTCCGGCTTTGAGGTCGGTTTGGGTTCGCCGTCCTGTTCGGGCTCCGGTGCCCGGTCGGGGTCGTCCAGGTGCCGTTGTCGGGGCGGTCGTACTGCCAGCCCGCGTGGGTCTTGAGTAGATGGTCGCGCCTGCAGGCCGGCGCGAGGTTCTCCGCGGAGGTCGCTCCGCCGGTGCCGGTCATACGTGCCTCCTCGCTCGGGCAGCGACGGCTCGTTCGAGAGGACCAGGGTATCGACGGCCCGCGGGCTCATCGGGACCGGCCGACCCGTTATCAACTCGTGACCGGGAACTGGTGCGATTGCCTCACATGTGAGCGCTAACATCACGACCAACGGGTTCACGCTCACGTGCGCTGATCCGCTGGTCGATCCTGGCACCGCCGCGATCGGGACTCGAGTCGCCCTGGCTGGCGCTCGAAGGGGATGCATCTCAAGGAGGAGAAGCATGGCTCGCAGGAATTTCGTCACTCAAGCTCTCACGGCGGGGATCGTCGGCGCCCTCGCGCTGGCCCTCGCCGCGTGCAGTGCGGGATCTGGGACCGGCGGCGGTGGGTCGACCGGCGGAGGCGACAGCAAGATCGTCATGGGCTTCGCGCAGGTGGGCGCCGAGAGCGGCTGGCGCACTGCGAACACCAAGTCGATCCAGGCTGCTGCCAAAAAGGCCGGCGTCACGCTCAAGTTCTCCGATGCGCAGCAGAAGCAGGAGAACCAGATCAAGGCGATCCGCTCCTACATCCAGCAGAAGGTCGACGTCATCGCCTTCTCGCCGGTCGTCGAGACCGGGTGGGACACCGTCCTGAAGGAGGCAAAGGACGCCGGCATCCCGGTCGTCCTGACCGACCGCGCGGTCGACTCGAAGGACACGTCGCTGTACGTGACGTTCCTCGGCTCGGACTTCGTCAAGGAGGGCCAGAAGGCCGGCGACTGGGCGGTCAAGGAGTTCGGTGACAAGCCGACCAACGTCGTGGAGATTCAGGGCACCACGGGCGCGGCGCCGGCGATCGACCGCAAGGCGGGTTTCGCCCAGCAGATCGCCGCGAAGCCGAACATCAAGATCATCGCGTCCCAGACCGGCGACTTCACGCGCGCCGGCGGCAAGCAGGTCATGGAGGCGTTCCTCAAGTCCAACCCGAAGATCGACCTCGTCTTCGCGCACAACGACGACATGGGTCTCGGCGCGATCGAAGCGATCGAGGCGGCCGGCAAGGTGCCGGGCAAGGACATCAAGATCGTCACGATCGACGCGGTCAAGGATGGCATGACGGCACTGTCGGAGGGCAAGATCAACTACATCGTCGAGTGCAGCCCGCTGCTCGGGGACCAGCTGATGGATGTTGCCAAGAAGGTGCTCGCCGGCAAGAAGGTCGAACCCCGGATCGTCACCGTGGAGACGACGTTCACGCAGGAGCAGGCCAAGGCCGCGCTGCCGGACCGGAAGTACTGATCGCGGCCGGCGCCTAGCGCCGCAGGACCGGTCACCCCAGCGGCCGGCCGATCCGTCGGACCCCCCTCGACGGCTCGGCCGGCGACCCGGCGCGAATTGATGAAGGACACGCAACTCCATGGCAACACCGGATCCACTCGTCGAGATGACGGGCATCTCTATCGAGTTCCCGGGGGTCAAAGCGCTCGAGAGCGTCGACTTCCGCCTGTTTCCCGGTGAGGTGCATGCCGTCATGGGCGAGAACGGGGCCGGGAAGTCGACCCTGATCAAGGCACTCACGGGGGTGTACTCCGTCGACTCGGGCGAGATCAGGGTCGACGGGATACCGGTGCAGTTCGCCGGCCCCGCGCAGGCGCAGGCGGCCGGGATCAGCACGGTCTACCAGGAGGTCAACCTCTGCGCGAACCTCTCGGTCGCGGAGAACATCATGCTCGGCCGCGAGCCCAGACGTGGACCCGGGATCGGGTGGCGCGCGATGCGCCGGGCGGCGTCCGACGTGCTCACCCGCGTCCACCTCGACCTCGACCCGGCGTCGACCCTCGCGAGCCATTCGATCGCCGTACAGCAGCTCGTGGCGATCGCGCGTGCGGTGCAGGTCGACGCCCGCGTGCTGATCCTCGACGAGCCGACGTCGAGCCTGGACGTCCGCGAGGTCGGCGAGCTGTTCGCCGTGATGCGCGCCCTGCGCGACGACGGCACGGCGATCCTGTTCGTCTCGCACTTCCTGGACCAGGTCTACGAGATCTCCGACCGCATCACGGTGCTGCGCAACGGCCGGCTCGTCGGGGAACGACCCACGGCGCAGCTGCCCCGCCTCGAGCTCGTCTCGCAGATGATCGGATCCTCGCTCGAGGTCCTCGAACAGCTCGAGGAGGCACCCAAGCGGCAGGTCGCCGAGCGCGCCGAGACGCGGCCGTTCGTGAGCGCGATCGGGCTCGGCCGGCGCGGGTCGATCGAGCCGTTCGACCTCGACGTGTACGCCGGCGAGATCGTCGGCCTCGCGGGGCTGCTGGGATCGGGACGCACCGAGCTGGCGCGGCTGCTGTTCGGCGCCGACCACGCGGACTCCGGCCAGCTCCGGATCAACGGCGCGGCCACCCGGCTGCGGGCGCCGCGGGCCGCCGTCGGGCACAAGATCGCGTTCTCGTCCGAGGACCGCAAGGCCGAGGGCCTGGTGGGAGACCTGACGGTCCGTGAGAACATCGTGCTCGGCGTCCAGGCGGCGCGCGGATGGGTCCGCCGCGTGCCGCGGCGCAAGCAGGACGAGATCGTCTCGCGGTACGTCACGGCCCTCGGGATCCGGCCCGCGAACCCCGAGGCGCTCGTGCGAAACCTCTCCGGCGGTAACCAGCAGAAGGTGCTGCTCGCCAGGTGGCTCGCCACCGCGCCGCGGCTGCTCATCCTCGACGAGCCGACCCGCGGCATCGACGTGGGCGCCAAGGCCGAGATCCAGCGCCTGGTCGCCGAGCTCGCGGCCGGGGGAATGTCGGTCGTGTTCATCTCGGCCGAGCTGGAGGAGGTGCTCCGCCTGAGCCATCGGATCGCGATCCTTCGGGACCGGCGCCTGGTCGCCGAGGTAGTCAACACCGACGACGTCCAGCTGGACGACATCGTGCAACTCATTGCGAGCGGAGGGCAGGACTGATGGGCGCGCTCACCCGCAGCAAGCTGTTCTGGCCGGTCATGACCCTGCTCGCGCTGCTCGTCGTGAATGTGATCGTGCGGCCGAGCTTCGTGTCCATCCGGATGCAGGACGACCACCTGTACGGGTCCTTGATCGACATCCTGCGCAATGGCGCGCCGACCCTGCTCGTCGCGCTCGGCATGACGCTCGTGATCGCGACCCGCGGCATCGACCTGTCGGTCGGTGCGGTCGTGGCGATCGCCGGCGCCGTCGCGTGCACGTTCATCTCCGAGGCGCCGGACCCGGGCAGCGTATCGACGGTGCTGATCGCCGTCGTCCTCGCGATCGCCGTCTGCCTGGTGTTCGGCCTGTGGAACGGGTTCCTCGTCTCGGTGGTCGGCATCCAACCGATCATCGCGACCCTCATCCTGATGACCGCGGGCCGCGGGATCGCGATGCTCATCACCAGTGGGCAGATCATCACGATCACCAGCGCGCCGTACAAGCTGATCGGCGCCGGGTACTGGCTCACGCTGCCGGTCGCGATCCTGATCGCCGGGGTCATGTTCGCCGCCACGGCTGCCCTCACCCGGCGCACGGCGCTCGGCACGCTGGTCGAGTCTGTCGGCATCAACCCGGAGGCGAGCCGGCTCGCGGGCGTGCGCTCGCGCAGCATCATCTGGACCGTGTACGTGTTCAGCGCGCTGTGCGCCGCCGTCGCCGGCCTGATGATCAGCTCGAACGTGACCGCGGCCGACGCGAACAACAACGGGCTGTGGATCGAGCTCGACGCGATCCTCGCCGTCGTCATCGGCGGGACGTCGCTGATGGGGGGCAAGTTCTCTCTCGCGGGCACGCTCGTCGGCGCGTTCGTGATCCAGACGCTCACGACGACGGTGATCTCGGTCGGGATCGCGCCGGAGATCTCGCTCGTCTTCAAGGCGATCGTGGTGATCATCGTCTGCCTGCTGCAGTCGCCGGTCTCCCAGCGCGCGCCGCACCGCCGACGACGGCGACCCGCCGCTCTCCCGAGTCCGTCGGGGGTGGCTGCCTGATGGCCACGCAGGAGGTGACCTCGCGGCCGACGTCGGCGCCGCGCGTCCGCCCGCGCCGGAGCTTCGTGCCGGACCCCCGGTACACGCCCGTGCTCGCGACGCTCGGGCTGCTGGTCGTGGTGTTCGTCGTCGGATCGACCCGGTACACGGGCTTCCTCGCCGGTCAGACGATCTTCAACCTGTTCATCGACAACTCGTTCCTGATCGTCCTCGCCGTCGGGATGACCTTCGTCATCCTGACGGGCGGGATCGACCTGTCGGTCGGGTCGGTCGTCGCGCTGTCCGCGATCGTGGCGGCCCGGCTGCTCAAGAGCGGGTTCCCCGCACCGGTCGCGATCGCCGCGGTGCTGGTGATCGGCGCGACGTTCGGGCTCCTGGTCGGGCTGTTCATCCATTACTTCGAGGTGCAACCGTTCATCGCGACGCTCGCGGCGATGTTCCTCGCGCGCGGGCTCTGCTACGTGGTGAGCCTCAGCGCGATCGCGATCACCGACCCGTTCTTCACCACGATGAGCCAGATGCGCATCCGCATCTACCGGACGGGTACGTCGTTCAACGGGGTGACGCCGGTGTACGCGTTCATCTCCCCGGGCGTGGTGATCGCGCTCGTCGTCGTCGCGATCGGGTTCTTCGTGCTGCACTACACGCGGTTCGGCCGCACGATCTACGCGATCGGTGGCAACGAGCAGTCGGCGACCTTGATGGGCCTGCCCGTCACGCGCACCAAGGTGCTCGCGTATGTGGTCAGCGGGTTCTGCTCGGCGATCGGCGGGCTGCTGTTCGCGTTCTACAGCCTCTCGGGGTACTCGCTCACCGCGCTCGGTATGGAGCTGGACGCGATCTCGGCGGTGGTGATCGGTGGCACGCTGCTGACCGGCGGGTCCGGCTTCGTGCTCGGTTCGCTGCTCGGGGTGCTGGTGCTCGGCACGATCCAGACCATCATCAGCTTCGAGGGCACCCTCAGCTCGTGGTGGACCAAGATCGTGATCGGCGCCCTGTTGCTGGTCTTCGTCGTCCTGCAGCGCGTCCTGCTGATCCGCGGCCGCCCGGCAAAGTAACCCCCTATTTCACCTGTCAGACGCTGCGCGGTCTATACCGCGCGCTCGGTCTGACACGTTGTCGCCCCACTGGTCGTCCAGGGCGTCGCACCGTGTGTTCACCAGCCGAAGGAGTCTTGTGACCCGCATTGCTAGAGTGTCCCCAGCCAGGAGGACGGCGGCGACGGTCGCCGCGCTGATCGCGTTCACCCCCGCGATCCTCTCCGTGCCACTCTCGGGCGCCGCGGCGGCCGCGGCCGACGCCGCCGCGGACGGGCTCGTCGTGCACTACGCGATGGACC
The DNA here is from genome assembly GCF_036565025.1 of Pengzhenrongella sp. Classification (NCBI taxonomy): domain Bacteria; kingdom Bacillati; phylum Actinomycetota; class Actinomycetes; order Micrococcales; genus Pengzhenrongella; species Pengzhenrongella sp. Next base: position 37,299 of record NZ_DATCNW010000082.1, on the reverse strand, counting down.
AGGCGTCCGGGTCGACCGTGACCGACTCCTCCGGCAACGGGCGGGACGCGACCCTGCGCGGCGGCGCGGCGTTCGTGGCGGGCGAGGGACTGGCGTTCGGCGGTACGGACGGCTACGCGGCGCTCCCCGACAACGTGCTGCGCGGGCTGGACCAGGTCACGATCGCGCTGGACGTGCGGATCGACGTCGACCAGAAGACCCCCTACTTCCTGTACGGACTGGGCAACTCCGCTTCCGGCGTGGGCGACGGGTACCTGTTCACGACCGGCAACGGCTACCGCACCTCGATCGCGACCGGGAACTGGTCGACCGAGCAGACCGTCAGCGGACCCGGCAACCTCGACCGGGGGGTGTGGCGGCACCTGACCTACACCCTCGCGGGCGGCACCGCAGTGCTCTATTCCGACGGCGTCGAGGTCGCCCGCAACACGGGCGTCACCATCACGCCGGGCGCCATCGGCGCCGGGACGACGACGGCCAACTACCTCGGGCGCTCGCAGTACAGCGGGGACAACTACTTCAAGGGCTCGATGCGTGACTTCCGGATCTACGACCACGCCCTGACGGCCGACGAGGTGCGCGTTCTTGGGTACGTCACGGACCTCGAGCGAGTGCAGACCGACGCCGCCGCCCTCGACCTCGGGGACACCTCGGCCGTCACGGCGGACCTGAAGCTGCCGGTCACGGGCGGCAACGGCACGACCGTCACCTGGTCGACGTCGGCGCCGGCCGTGGTCTCGGCGACCGGCCAGGTCACTCGCCCGGCACCCGGGTCCGGCGACGCGGCCCTCACGCTGACCGCGACCGTCGCGCGGGGGACCGAGAGCGCGACCCGCGAGTTCGCCGTGGTCGTGCTGCAGGACCTGACGGACAAGGTCAAGGTCGCGCAGGCGGCCAAGGCGCTTGCGCTCGCCGATGAGTCCGGCGTCCGCGGCAACCTCACCCTGCCGCTGACGGGGCTGTACGGCGCGACGATCGCCTGGCACTCGAGCACGCCGTCGGTGATCACCGCGACGGGCGAGGTGACCCGCCCCGCGTTCGGCCAGCAGCCGCAGCGGGTGGACCTGCTGGCCCGGGTCACGCTCGGCTCCGCGCGCGCCAGTCGGCTCTTCCACCCGGTCGTCCTCCCGCTGCCCAAGGTCGAGCCGCTCCGGGGCTACTCCTTCGCCTACTTCACCGGCGAGGGGACCGCCGACGGCGAGCAGATCTCCTTCGCGGCCAGCCGCGGCAACGACCCGCTGAACTGGGACGAGGTCAACGGCGGCAAGCCGGTGCTCACCTCGAGCCTGGGCGAGAAGGGTGTCCGCGACCCGTTCATCATCCGGTCGCCCGAAGGCGACAAGTTCTACCTGATCGCCACGGACCTGAAGATCTACGGCGGCAACGGCTGGGACGCCTCGCAGCGGACCGGCAGCAAGTCACTCATGGTGTGGGAGTCCACCGACCTGGTGACCTGGTCGGACCAGCGCATGGTGCAGGTCTCCCCGGACACCGCCGGGAACACCTGGGCGCCGGAGGCCTTCTACGACAAGTCGATCGGCGCCTACGTCGTGTTCTGGGCCTCCAAGCTCTACGACGAGGCGAACCCCGCGCACACCGGCGACTCGTACAACCGGATGATGTACGCCACGACGCGCGACTTCCGCACCTTCACCCCGGCGAAGGTGTGGTCGGACCCCGGCCACTCGGTCATCGACTCGACCGTCACCGAGCATGACGGCACGTTCTACCGGTTCACCAAGGACGAGCGGGACAACACGTCGTCCACGCCGTGCAGCAAATTCATCACCGCCGAGAAGTCCACCACGCTGCGCAACCTGAACTGGGACTTCGTCTCGGACTGCATCGGCAAGGCCACCGCGACCGAACCGGGAATCTCCCAGGGGGAGGGGCCGACGATCTTCAAGTCGAACACCCAGGAGAAGTGGTACCTGTTCATCGACGAGTTCGGCGGCCGCGGCTACGTGCCCTTCGAGACGACCGATCTCGCCGGCGGCAAATGGACCATGTCGACCGACTACCAGCTGCCGGCCCACCCGCGGCACGGCACCGTGCTGCCGGTCACCCAGGCCGAGCTCGACCGGCTCAAGGCGCCGCCGGCCGCCAAGGAAGCGAACAACGACGGCCTGGTCGCGCGCTACGCGCTGGACCAGGAGGGCGGCACGACGGCGGTCGACTCCAGCGGGCACGGCTACGACGGGAGGCTGATCGGCGACGTCACTCTCGCGGGCGGTCAGGCCACCTTCGGCGGGACCAACGGGCACGTCTTGCTGCCGAACAACCTGATGGCCGGCATGAAGGCGATCACCGTGTCGGCGCGGGTCTGGATCGACCCGGCCCAACCGGCGCCCTACTGGATCTGGGGGTTCGGGAACACCACCGCGGGTGCGGGGGATGGTTACCTGTTCACGACGGGGGACGGGTACCGCAGCACGATCAGTGCGACCGACTGGCACGGTGAGCAATCGGTCGCCGGCCCGGCGGTAGGTCGCGGCGGGTGGCGAACCCTGACGTACACCCTCGGCGGCGGCACAGCGGTGCTCTACTCCGACGGCGTCGAGGTCGCCCGCAAGGCCGACGTCACGATCACCCCGGGCGCGATCGGCGAGGGCCACACGACGGCGAACTACCTCGGGCGCTCGTTGTACGCGGCCGACAAGTACTTCACCGGGAAAATGCGCGACGTGCGGATCTACAACCGCGCGCTTGCGTCCGGCGAGGTCGCCGCGCTGCCCGGAAACTCGACCGCCGTGCACTCCGTCTCGGTGCCGCAGCTCAAGACCAAGGCGATCATCGACTCGACGGCCAGTGCGATCACCCTGCCGGTCGTTCCGGGCACCGACCTGACCCGTCTCGCGCCGGTCTTCGTGCTCGCGCCCGGCGCGAGGATCTCACCGCGGAGCGGCCGGACGGCCGACCTCAGCGCGCCCGTCACCTATACCGTCACCGGCCGCGACGGCGCGACCCGCCGGTGGACCGTCAAGGCGGTCGAGATGGGCTCTCCGGTGCTGCCCGGGTTCAACGCCGACCCCAACATCACGGTCTTCGGCGACACGTACTACATCTACGCGACGACGGACGGAATCGACGGCTGGGGGAGCACGACCTTCTCCGCCTGGTCGAGCAAGGACCTGGTGACCTGGACCAACAAGGGTGTGATCCTCGACCTCGGGCCCGACGTGAGCTGGGCGGACGGACGAGCCTGGGCGCCGACGATCACCGAGAAGGACGGGAAGTACTACTTCTACTACTGCGCGGACGCGTTCATCGGGGTGGCCGTGAGCGACTCCCCGACGGGGCCGTTCGTCGACAGCGGCGCGCCGCTCGTCGTCGCGGGCTCCAGGCCGGGTCAGATGATCGACCCGGCGGTGTTCACGGATACGGACGGGACCACCTACCTGTACTGGGGTAACGGGTCCGCGTACGTCGTCCCGCTCAACGCCGACCTGGTGTCCTTCGATCCGGCCAAGGTCCGCACCCTCACGGGGCTGGCTGGATTCCGGGAGGGCTTGTTCATGAACAAGCGAGCGGGCACCTACTACCTCAGCTGGTCGATCGACGACACAGGGAGCGAGAACTACCGGGTCGGCTACGCGACCGGCTCGAGCCCGTTCGGTCCGTTCACCAACCGCGGCGAGATCCTGACCAAGGACACCTCGCTGGGCATCAAGGGCACCGGTCATCACTCGATCATCCAGATCCCGGGGGCCGACGAGTGGTACATCGCCTACCACCGATTCGCCATCCCCGACGGCGACGGCACGCACCGCGAGGTGACGATCGACCGGCTCTTCTTCGAGCCGGACGGCTCGATCCGCAAGGTCGTCCCGACCCTCAGCTCGGTCCCAGCGCGCCCGCTTGCGTAGGTGGTCAGCGCACCTCGCCCCGCACGGAGTTCGAACGCGCCCGCCGGTCCACCGGCGGACGCGACATACCGAGCAATGGAGCACGGAATGTACCGATGGCACGCGCCCGAACAACGGCTCAGCAGTCCCCGACCCGCACTGCGGGCTGTTGCGGCAGTCGCCGTGGGGATCCTCGCTCTGGCGGCCGCGCTGACCACCTCGGCCGGTCGGATGCCGGAGGCCAACGCCGCCGAGGGGGTCGCCGCGGCGACCGCCGAGCCCATCGGGCGGTGGCAGCTCGACGAGGGCACCGGAGCCGTCGCCGGTGACTCGGCGGGCAGCCACGATGCCACCCTCGCGGGCGGTGCCGGCTGGGCCGCGGGGATCCAGGGCGCGTCGTCGATGACGGTCAACGGCTCCAACGCCTACGCCGACACCGGGGCCACGGTTCTCGACCCGACCAGCAGCTTCACCGTCAACTCGTGGGTCAGGCTCAACGCCATCAGCGGCTACCAGACGGTGGTCAGCATCGACGGCGACCAGGTCAGCAACTTCTTCCTCGGGCTGCGGGACGACACCAAACGCTTCGCGTTCGTCCGCCTGCCCGGCGACGCCGGCACCGGTGCGCCAGCCTTCCCGTCGGGCACCGCCGACCCCGTCGCCGGCCAGTGGTACCAGCTGACCGGCGTCTACGACGCCAGCGCAGCGACCCTGTCGTTGTACGTCAACGGCCGGCTCCAGCAGACGACGCCGGCCCCTGCCGCCTGGTCGACCAGCGGGCACCTGGTGATCGGCCGCGGCAAGTTCGGCGGCGGGGCGGTGGACTGGGTCAACGGCGCGATCGACGACACGCGGGTGTATCAGTCCGCGCTGCCCGCCGCGGCGATCGAGCAGCTGTCCACCAACGGCAGCTGGCGCCTGGACGAAGGCACCGGCACGACGGCGGCCGACGGTTCGCTGAGCCAGAACGACGCCGCCCTGACCTCCGGCGCGAGCTGGACCACCGGGATCGTCGGTGACCATGCGCTCGCCTTCGACGGGTCCGCCGGGGCCGCGACGACGACCGGGCCGGTCGTGAACACCGCGCAGGGCTTCTCCGTCGCCGCGTGGGTCAGGCTCAACTCCCTCACGGGCAGCCAGACGGCGCTCAGCGTGGACGGCACGAACATCTCGGGCTTCTTCCTGAGCAAACGTTTCGACGGGAAGTGGGCCTTCACCCGGCGCGGCGCCGACTCGACGTCGGCCGCGGAGGTCTCTGCGGGCTCGACGTCAGCGGCGACGAGTGGCCAGTGGACCCACCTCGTCGGCGTCTACGACGCCGCGGGCAAGACGATCACCCTCTATGTCAACGGCGTCGCGCAGTCGACGACGGCGTTCAGCACCCCCTGGGCGGCGAGCGGCGCGTTCGCGATCGGCCGCGGCAAGTGGAACGGCGCGCCCGCCGACTTCTGGGACGGCGCGATCGACGACGTCCACACCTACCCCTTCGTCCTCGACGCTGCCGGCGTCGGCCAGCTCAGCACGTCGGGTCGCTGGAACTTCGACGAGGGCTCGGGCACCGTCGCGCACGACGGGTCGGCGTCGGGCCTCGACGGCACGCTGTCCGCCGGTGCCACCTGGGGTACGGGGGCAGCCAACGCCGCCGTCGTCCTGGACGGCGACTCCGACGTGGTCATGGGCGCCGCGCCGGGGCTGAACCTGAACGCGAACGGCACGCTCGCCGCGTGGTTCCGCACCAGTTCCGCGGGTGCTCAGACGGTCCTCGCCAAGGGGGCGGCCGACGGCGGCTACGCCGTGGCGATCGCCGCAGGAAAGGTCACGGCCACCCTCGGCGGCGGCTCGGCGGCACTCACCCTGACCAGCCCAGGCGCGGCGTACGCCGACGGAGCCTGGCATCACCTGGCGGTCACCCTCGACTCGTCGGCCGTCAAGGCAACCTTGTGGCTCGACGGCGAGGCGGTCACCAGCAAACCGCTGGGGACCACGCCGCCGGCCGGGACCAGCGACCAGCCGTTCGTCGTCGGCGCGGCCTCCGACGGCAGCGCCGGATTCGTCGGCAGCCTCGATGAGGTGTCGGTGTCCCAGTTCGCGCTGACCGCTGCGGATATCGCCAAGCTCGCGGGCTACAACTCGCTGGCGATCCACGCCGCCGACGTCCGCACAGCGACCCGTCAGACGGCCTACGGGGAGATCCTCGAGGACATCTCGCACTCGATCGACGGTGGGCTCTACGCCGAGCTCGTACGGAACCGGACGTTCAAGGAGGCCTTCCAGGGCTCGGGTGCCGGGTCAGGGGACCCCGTCCCGTACTGGTCGCTCGCCGGCTCGGGCGGTGCGGCGTCGACCTTCGCCATCGACACCACGACCCCGCTCAACACTGCGGTCGACCGCTCGCTCAAGGTCAGCGTGACCGACCTGCCTCGACGATCGACGGTGTCGGTCGCGAACGTGGGCTACTACGGGATCAAGGTAGCTCCATCGACGACCTACACGGGGTCGCTCTGGGTCAAGGGCTCGGCCGGTTTCGCCGGCACGCTGCAGGTGAGTCTGCAGAAGGCAGACGGGACGGTGTTGGCCAAGACTGTTCTCGGCGGGACGCCGGGGAGCTGGGCGAAGCGGAGCTTCACGCTGCACACGCCGAAGGGCGTCGTCTCCGGGACAGACAACAGGGTGGTGGTCAGCCTCCTGGGCTGCGCGACGGCTGGCTGCGGCACGACCGCCGGTGACATCTGGCTGTCGAACGTCTCGGTGTTTCCGCCCACGTTCAAGGACCGGCCGAACGGGCTGCGCACCGACCTCATGACCAAGTTCACCGACATGGATCTGGGCCTGTTCCGGGTGCCGGGCGGCAACTTCCTCGAGGGCAACACCCTCGACACCCGGTTCGACTGGAAGAAGACCATCGGATCGGTCGAGACCCGACCCGGTCACCAGAACACCGCGTGGGGCTACTGGTCCACCGACGGGATGGGCATCCTCGAGCACCTGCAGATGGCGCAGGACGTCGACGCTCAGCCGCTGCTCGCCGTCTTCGCGGGGTACACGCTCAACGGTCAGCACGTGTCGGAGGCGGACTACCAGCCGTACATCGACGATGCGCTCGACGAGATCGAGTACGCCATCGGCGCCACGAGCACGACCTGGGGTGCCAAGCGGGCGGCCGACGGTCACCCCGCTGCGTTCGACCTGCGGTACGTGGAGATCGGCAACGAGGACTGGTTCGATCGCTCGGGCAGCTACGAATGGCGCTTCGCCCGGATGTTCGACGCCATCAGGGCCGCGTACCCGGAGCTGCAGATCGTGGCGACGACGCCCGTCACGAGCCGCACCCCGGACGTGCTAGACGAGCACTTCTACCCGTCGGCCTCGTGGTTCAACGACAACGCCACGCGGTACGACACGTACGACCGCAGCGGGCCGCGGGTGCTCGTCGGGGAGTACGGAGCGCTCGAGGGCTCGCCGACCGGCTCGTTGAACGCGGCGATCGGTGAGGCGGCGTTCCTCACCGGCGCCGAGCGAAACAGCGACCTCGTCATCGGCACCATGTACGCGCCGATCATCGTGAACGAGAGCGCGTCGAACTGGCGCACGAACATGCTGGGGATCGACGCGGCCGGGAGCTACGGCTCGCCGTCGTACTGGGTCCAGCAGCTGTTCAGCACCAACCGGGGTGCCCACGTCGTGGGCAGCAGGCTGAGCACCGGAAGCGGCCTGCGGCAGGTGGTCACGGCGACCACGACGAAGAAGGGGACCACGTTCTACGTCAAGATCGTCAACTTCTCCGCCCAGCAGCAGTCGGCGAAGGTCACCCTCGACGGGGTCACAAGCCTCGACCCGACGGCCAAGCTGACCGTGCTGACCGGACCGGACGCCGACGCCCGGAACACGTTGGAGTCACCGGAGAAGATCGTGCCGGTCACCAGCACGATCCCCATGGTCGGCCTCGCCCACCGCCTCTCGCTGCCGGGTAAGTCGGTGACCATCCTGAAGGTGATCGGCCACTGACCAAACCGTTCTCCGAGAAGTCGATTTCCGCCCATCCGAACAGGGATTTATGGGCGGAAATCGACGTCTCGGCTGGGGTCAGCAGGCCGGGGCGACGGTCTCGGCGCGGGCTTTCAGGTTGAGCAGCATCTTGCGGATCATCCAGACGTCGGCGATCTCGACCAGCGCGTAGTAGGCGATCGACATCGGCGACCAGCGGATGCGGGAGCGGATGCGCGTCGTGACGCGGGTCGTTCCGTCGGTCTGCGCGTCGAGCCGCCAGGCCCAGGACGTGTCGCCGGGCGTGGACCAGATCAGCGAGTGCGGCGCCTCGAAGGAGTGCACGCTCATGCCCTGGAGCCCGTCCGGACTCATCGGCACGACGTCGCCGACCGCGAGGTGCTGGTGTTCGGGGAGGAGGTGTCGCGCGCTGGCGTGCCCGAGGTTGTCGAGCAGGTCGTAGCCGTACCAGCCGGCCCGCGTGGTCCCGACCTGGACCAGCCAGGGCCAGATGCGCTCGGGCGGTGCCGAGATGGTGATCGCGCGCGTGGCGTTGAACGTCGGCGCCGGGATCAGCTCGTCGCCGGCGAACGGACGGGCGACCTCCTCGGGCGTCGCGCCCCAGGTCAGCTGCCAGGGGCGTCCGACCTTGACGTAGCAGGCGCCCGCGAGCGCGATGGTCACCAGCCCCAGGCCCGTCGAGCGTCGCATCGCTCCAGCGTGTCACTCGCCGTCGAGCAGCGCGGGGCGTTTCGGATCATCGACCCGGACGACGATGTCGGCCGTGCGCTCGGGTTCGACCTCGCTCGCATACCGGGCGAACGCCGGGAGGGTCCAGCGGTCGCCGTCGGGCGTGCGGCGCGCGAGGGTCGCGGGGCGGACCGCGAGGTGGATGGCCAGGTCCAGCGGTAGGCCGAGGCCCAGCAGCAGGGCGCCGTCGAGCACCAGGATGGCGCCGGGGAGAGCCTGCACGCGGTCCGCGCGGGTGGATCGGTCCCGCACCGGGTCCCAGTGCGAGGGCAGGTACAGCCCGGTTCCGCCGGGGGCGAGGGGACCCAGGACCTCGCGGGTGAGCGTGGCGACGTCGAGCCAGCCGTCGAGCAGCGTGTCGGGGTCCTCGCGGCCGTACTCGAGCCGCACCGACGCCGGGCGCTGGAAGTCGTGCGCGCTGATCCGCACCACGGGCCGGCCGGCCGCTCGCAGCGGCCCGACCAGCGCGTCCGCGAGCTCGCCCGGCCGGGTCGGCGGCGCGCCGTCGACCGCGACCCGCCACCGCCGGTCGGCGTCCAGCGACGTCACGCGCGCGGCGAGCCGGTCCACGAGCGCTGCGGGGGTGAGGGGCAGGACGACCACGCGGCCCAGTCTGTGGCACCCTCGCTCTCATTCTCGCTGGATGGCACGACGACACAGGAGTTGCTCATGGACGACGATGACGGCAGCGGTATGACGAACGGCGTGCGCGACGGGATCGCCGAGCCCACGCACCTCGGCGACGAGCGGAACGCGTTGCTCGGCTTCCTGCAGCGCCAGCGCGACCTCGTCGCCTGGAAGGTCGGCGGCGCCGACGACGACGTGCTGCGCTCGGTCTCGACTCCGACCGGCCTCACGCTGCACGGGCTCGTGCGGCACCTCGAGCACGTCGAACGCTCCTGGATCCGCGACGTGTTCGCCGGCCAGCGGGACCTGGTCTATGCGTGGACCGACGACGACCCGGACGGCGAGCTGCACGTCCCCGCCGACGTGACGATGGCCCAGCTGCTCGCGGACTACGCCGCCGAGTCCGCCGCGTGCGACGCCGTGATCGCAGCCGTACCGTCCCTCGACGAGGTCTCGGCGACCCGCAGCGTCTGCCTGCGCTGGATCCTCCTGCACCTCATAGAGGAAACAGCCCGCCACCTAGGCCACCTGGACCTCCTCCGCGAAAACGCCGACGCCACCACCGGCGAACAACCGCCGAGAGTGGACTAACCGCCCGCGGAAAGGGCTTTCCTGGGGCGGCTAGTCCACTCTCGGCGACTCAGCGCAAGGAGGTTTCTGCGTCGGCTAGGAGGGCGAATTCCTCCTCGGGGGCGTTGGCCACCAGGTGGTGGCGGCTGTGGAACCAGAAGTACGCCAGGGCCAGCGCGAAGATCGCGGCGGTGATCGCGGCGGCCTGGACGTCCACGAAGAACGTCGCGACCAGGGCCACCACCGCGAGCACGAGGGCGATCCCGGTCGTCACGACGCCGCCCGGCGTCCGGTAGCCGCGCTCGAGCCCGGGCTCCCGCACGCGCAGCAGGATGTGCGAGAGGTTGAGCAGCACGTAGGAGACCGCCGCGCCGAACACCGCGATGTTGATGAGCTTGTCGCCGTCGGCCACCACGGCGGCCAGCACGAACCCGATCGCGCCCGGGATGACCAGCGCGAGGGTGGGCGTCTGGCGCGAGCTGGTGCGGGACATCCATTGCGGCAGGTAGCCCGCTCGCGAGAGCGCGAACAGCTGGCGCGAGTAGGCGTAGACGATCGAGAAGAAGCTCGCGACCAGCCCGGCCAGGCCCGCGTAGTTGACGAACGTTGCGAGACCACCCCGGCCGACGGCGTTCAGCGCGTCCGGCAGGGGGCTCGCGGAGGCGCCCATCAGCTCGGACCCGGCGCCGCCGGCGGCCAGGATCAGCACCGCGAGACCCGCCACGACGAGCACGGCCATCCCGGCGATGATGCCGCGCGGCATGTCCCGTCGCGGGTCGGCGGCCTCCTCGGCGGCGAGCGGGACGCCCTCGATCGCGAGGAAGAACCACATCCCGAACGGCAGCGCGGCGAGCACGCCGGAGAAGCCGAACGGCAGGAACTCAGCTGAGCCCGCCGAGCCGTTCGCCGTGATGTCGAACAGGTTCGCGGCCTGGAAGTGCGGTGCCATCCCGACGGCGAACACCACCAGCGCCACCAGGGCGACAGCCGTGATCGCGAACATCACCTTCAATGCCTCGCCGACGCCGATCAGATGGATTCCGATGAACAGCGCGAAGCACACGAGGTACACGGGCCAGGAATTCGTGATCCCGAAGAGTCCGAGGGATTCGACGTAGCCACCGATGAAGATCGCGATGGCGGCCGGGGCGAGGGTGTACTCGATCAGGATCGCCATGCCGGTCGCGAATCCGCCGAGCTTTCCCATGGCGCGCCGCGCGAAGGCGTACCCGCCGCCGGCCGTCGGCAGGGTGGCGGACATCTCCGCGAGGCCGAACACCATGCACGCGTACATGACGCCCATCAGTACGAACGCGATGGCGAGGCCGCCCCACCCGCCCTTGGCGAGGCCGAAGTTCCAGCCGGAGAAGTCGCCGGAGATGACGTAGGAGACGCCGAGGCCCGCGAGCAGGACCCAGCCGGCGGCGCCGCGCTTGAGGGAGCGCTCGGCGAAGTAGGTCGAGCTGCCCTCCGAGGCAGCGGTCACGTTCTTGTCGGTGAGAGTCAAGAGAACAACCAGCCGTCGTTGTCGAGGTAGCGGGTCGCCACGTCGCGGGTGCCCGCGACGCTCTCGTCCCACAGCTCGGGCGGGAGCGCGTCGGAGCGGTGGGTGGTCGTCCAGCCGAGCATCTGGAGCCGGCGGACCATCGACAGTGCGCAGCCCGCGCGTAGGTCGTCTGCGGTCAGCGGGATGACTTCGCGGTAGCCCGCGACCCAGTTCCGGGCCATCGCGGGGGCCTCGTCCGAGTGCTCCATGAACGACAGGGCCGAGGCGAAGTCGTACATGAACCAGCCGTACCCGCAGTCGTCGAAGTCGATGATCGTGAGCTCGCCGCCGTTGATCATGATGTTCGACGGGCGCAGGTCCGCGTGGATGAGTCCCCAGGTCGCCGGAGTTTTCTCGATCGGAGCGAGGAGCGCGAGCGCCTTGGTCTCGGCGCGGGCGAACAGCAGGCGATCGCCGTCGTCCAGGTTGGCGGCCTCCCACCGGCCCCAGCGGGACGCAGGGCCGACCATGTCGGTCACCTCCCAGGCGTGCCGCGCGAATCCGTCGGGCGTCCGCCAGGACCTCGCGTGCTCGTGCAGCACGGCGGTGGACCGGCCGATCTCGGCGTAGTACGAGGCCTGGTCCGCCAGGTCCTCCAGGATCCGGCCCTCGACGTACGCGGTCGTGACGCACATCCACGACGCCCCGTTGGTGTCGACGATCGCCGCGTGACGTGGGGCGCCGGCGGTCGGCACATGGCTGGTCACGGTCAGGTCGGTGTCGGACCCGATGGCCGCGACCCAGGCGATCTCGCCCTCGAGGAACGACGCGTCCGCGATGTAACCGGGCCGGCTCACTCGCGTGACGCCGCTCGGCCGCCCGTCGATGCGGACGAGGAAGCTCGCGTTCTCGGATACCGACAGGAGCGTGATCTCGCACTCGGCGTCGGTCAGTCCCCAGGTGCGCACGATGCCGTCCCGCAACCAGAGCGGAGCTGGGTCGCCCTTCGACAGACTGTCGAACGCGTGGATGTCCGCGGTCTCGGACCCGAGCCGGAACGTGTCGATGGAAGTCATGGCCGCCCTCACAGATGCGAGGGGTTGGGCGCCAGCACGGACGATAGGGCACGGCGGGGTTCGTGACCAAATAGTCCGCGTCCGTTAACAAACCGTTCACACCCGCCCGTCGGTCGTAACACCCCGCTTACGTAGGACGTCCCCGCCGCAGAGCGACATCGAAAAGGATGGGGGCATTCATTCATCCGGGGTTGGGCGCCCACGGAGCACCCCCGCGCAACGGATTCACGCGCAACGAAGGAAGAGGAGCCTGCTGTGGTAACCCGTTCGACGATCATGGACACCAACTCGTTCCGGGCGGACGACGCCGCCGCGGGAGTCAGCGAGGAGACCCTCGCGATGACCCGGCGCCGGTCGGGCCTGCTGGGCCCGTCCTACCGGCTCTTCTACTCCAACCCGGTCCACCTGGTCCGCGGCGAGGGCGCCTACGTCTGGGACTCCGACGGCGAGAAGTACCTCGATGTCTACAACAACGTGGTGAGCGTGGGGCACTGCCACCCGGTGGTCGTCGAGGCGATCGGTCGCCAGGCGGCGACGCTCAACACCCACACCCGTTACCTGCACGACGGGATCCTCGACTACGCCGAGGACCTGCTCGGCACCCTGCCCGCACCGATCGACCAGGTGATGTTCATGTGCACCGGTTCCGAGGCGAACGACCTCGCCATCCGAGTGGCGCGGGCGGCGACCGGGGGAAACGGCATCATCGTGTCCGCCGAGGCGTACCACGGCACGAGCGACCTGACGTCGGCGGCGTCCCCTGCGCTGGGCGGCGGTCAGGTCCTCGGCGACTACGTGCGCCTCGTCGAGGCGCCGGACGCGTACCGGGCCCCGACGCACGAGGTCGTGGCGTGGTTCGCCGGCCGGATCCAGGCGCAGATCGACTCGCTCGTCGCGTCCGGTCAGGGCTTCGCCGGTTTCCTTGCCGACTCGATCTTCTCCTCCGACGGCGTGCTGCCCGGCCCGCGTGGCTACCTGGCGGCGGCGGTTGACGTCGTGCACCGCAACGGCGGGGTGTTCATCTCCGACGAGGTTCAGCCGGGGTTCGGCCGGACCGGGGAGAAGTTCTGGGGCTTCGAGCGGCACGGCGTCGTGGCGGACATCGTCACGATGGGCAAGCCGATGGGCAACGGGATGCCGATCTCGGCGCTCGCGGCGAAGGCCGAGGTGCTCGCGCCGTTCGCCGAGAACATCCCCTACTTCAACACCTTCGGGGGCAACCCGGTCTCGATCGCGGCCGCGCAGGCGACGCTCGACGTGCTGCGCTCCGAGAACCTCATGGAGCACAGCCGGGTTGTGGGCGCTCGCGTGCTGGCCGAGCTCGATGCGCTCGCGGCGCGCCACGAGTCGATCGGGGACGTGCGCGGTGCCGGGCTGTTCATCGGCCTCGAGCTGGTGCAGGACCGCACGACGAAGACGCCCGACAAGGCGCTCGCACTCGCCGTTGTCGACGCGTTGCGGGCGAAGCACGTGCTCACGTCGGTGGCCGGCGCGGGCGGCAACGTGCTCAAGCTGCGCCCGCCGCTCGCGTTCGCGGAGGGCGACATCGACTGGCTGGTCGGCGCGCTCGACGCCGTCCTGACCGAGCTGGGTGCGTAGCGCCGTCGTGCCCGAGATCGCGCCGGAGGGAACCGCGCCGGATCCACCCAAGCCGGCAGGGTCACCTGATGTCGATGGGGTGGTCCGCTGGCTGCGGCGCCACCTCGCCGACGGCGAGTTCCGGCCCACCGAGCGCGTCGGCGGGGAGCGCGAGCTCGCCGAGGCGTGCGGCGTGCCGCGCACCCTGCTGCGGCAGGCCCTCGCCCGGCTCGAGGCGGAGGGTCGGATCGGTCGCAAGATCGGCCGGTCGGGCGGCGTGTTCGCGGCCGACGGCAAGATCGAGCGGACCCTCAACACCATCCAGGGCATCCCGGACCTGCTGCGCCAGCAGGGGATCGCGTCGGCCACCCGGCTGCTTGAGGCGGGCATCGTGCTCGCCTCGCGCGGCGAGTCCCGCGCACTCGAGATCGAACCGGGCGCGAACGTCTACCGGGTGGTGCGGGTCCGCCTTGCGGACGGCGTCCCGTGGTCCCACGAGGTCGCGATCCTCCCCGCCGCCCGCTTTCCGGGCCTGCTCACCGAGCAGCTCGAGGGCTCCCTGTACGAGATCTTCCAGCGGGTGTACGACCGGCCGCCGTGGCAGAGCGACGAGTCGATCGACGTCGTCGCCGCGACGCGGGCGCAGGCCGACGAGCTCGGCGTGCCCGCGGGCGCTCCGCTGCTCGCGATGTGCCGGGTGACCCGCTCCGCGGACGGTGTCCCGATCGAGTTCGCGCGGGACCACTTCCGCGCCGACCGCACCAGAACCCACGCGAGGAAATACGGCTTCGCCGCCCTCCCGAGAACCGCCCCCCTCTCCCCATAAGGAGAGAAGCCCGCGAACTCGGAGGTCTACCCCCTACTCGGACACGGCAGTGTCCGAGGGCTGGACGTTTTCGCCGGCGGTCGCGGTGTGGAGAGCCGCGCGTGGGACTGGAGTGACTCAAGGGAACGGTGTGACATCACATCTGCCCCACTGGGGCTCATCGTTCACTCGCGCGGCTGTCTACACCGCGAACCCGCGGGGGGCGACCGGCCAGCTTGCTCGCCGAAGAGCTGTCGGGCTCGGCGCAGCCCGCGTCCGCGTGGATCGCTCGCCCGGCGTCTGGTGCGGCGACCGTCGGTGCGGAGCATGTGACGGGTGTTGCTGAAGTTGACGCGGAATGCGTGTTCCCGGGTTTTGACGGCCCCATGCGTACCGCGCTCCGCACCGACGGAAGCGCTCGGCGCCCCAACCCCGAAGAATCCTCCTGCTGCGCCTATGAGCCACCAGGGCCACAGGGCCCCGTCCGGGAGAGGATTTCTGAGTGGGAGGCTTTCGCGATGGCCTCGCCTCCCTCGTCTGCCGCGCCTCCTTCGCATCTGTTGCTGGACTTCTTCGGCACGGTGGTCGAGTACTCGCCGTCCCGGACCACGCAGCGATACCAGGGCACCTACGAGCTCACGACCACCATGGGGTCCGCGCTCGGCTATGACGAATCAACCGAGGCCTGGTCGACCGCCTTTGAGGGTTTCGAGGCGAGCACCGCCGCCACCCTCGAAGAGTTCTCCATGCACCAGGTCGCGCACGCGGCGCTCGACGCGATCCTTGGTCGCCCGGCGGCCGCCGACGAGATCCAACCGGCCGTCGAGGCCTACCTGACCGACTGGGGCCAGGGGATCGTCTACCCGGCGGGCATGCTCGACGTCCTGCGCGACCTGAGCGCGACCCACACCCTCGCGATCGTTTCGAACACGCACGACGCGAACCTGGTGCAGTCCCACCTGAGCGCCATGGGCGTGAGCGAGCTGTTCGCGACCGTCGTCACCTCGATCGACGTCGGCCGGCGCAAGCCGCATCCGGCGATCTACGCGGCGGCGCTCGAGCGCCTCGGGATCCGGCCTGGCGAGGCGCTCTTCGTCGGGGACTCCCTGGGGCCCGACTACACGGGGCCCGAGAGCGTCGGGATCGCGTCGTTCCTGATCGATCCGACCAGCACCGCGACCGTTCCCGCGCCCCGGCGCCTGGCGTCTCTCGGGCACCTGGCTGGGCGGCTCGCCAACATCACGTAATGGCCTCGGTTGTAAGAATGTCACGACAATCTCTTGACAGGTGTCATCCGCGGACGCTAACTTCCAGTGACGCACCTCACAAGCCCGGCCGGCGCGCACGAGCGCAGGCCGACGCGAGACTCGCTCGATCAGCGACACATCCCGACCGCCTCACCGACGACGCGGCTCCGCCGTCGTTGTCACGCCCCGCCACCGTCGGCGAGGCCCGAACGCAAGGACGCGACTCGTGAGAACCATCGAGCACTGGATCGGCGGCACCTCCACCGCCGGCACCTCGACCCGGACCGCACCGATCTGGAACCCGGCGACCGGTGAACAGCGCGCCCAGGTCCTCCTGGCCGCCCCCGCCGACGTCGACAGTGCCGTGCGCAGCGGCCTCGAGGCCTTCGACGAGTGGTCGCAAGTCTCCCTCAGCCGGCGCTCCACGGTGCTGTTCGCCTTCCGCGAGCTCGTCAACGCCAACGCCGAGGAGCTCGCCGGGCTGATCACCGACGAGCACGGCAAGGTGCTGTCCGACGCGCGCGGCGAGGTGCAGCGCGGGCTGGAGGTCATCGAGTTCGCGTGCGGCATCCCGCACCTGCTCAAGGGCGACTACTCGGACCAGGTCTCGACCAACATCGACACGTTCTCCTTCCGCGAGCCGCTCGGCGTCGTCGCCGGCATCACGCCGTTCAACTTCCCGGCGATGGTCCCGATGTGGATGTACCCGATCGCCATCGCGTGCGGCAACACCTTCGTGCTCAAGCCGAGCGAGCGCGACCCCTCGCCGTCCCTCCTCGTCGCCGACCTCTGGCAGCGTGCCGGCCTGCCCGACGGCGTTTTCAACGTCGTGCAGGGCGACAAGGAGGCCGTCGATGCGCTGCTCGACCACCCCGACATCGCCGCGGTGTCCTTCGTCGGCTCGACGCCGATCGCGCGCTACATCCACCAGCGCGGCAGCGCGAGCGGCAAGCGGGTCCAGGCCCTCGGCGGCGCGAAGAACCACGCCATCGTGCTGCCCGACGCCGACGTCGACTACTCCTCCGAGCACCTCGCCGCAGCCGCGTTCGGTTCGGCCGGCGAGCGCTGCATGGCCATCTCGGTGGCCGTCGCCGTCGGAGCGGCCGCCGACCCGATCGTCGCGGCCGTCACCGCGCGGGCGAACGCGGTGAAGGTCGGCGCCGGACGCGCGCCGGGCAGCGAGATGGGGCCCGTCATCACCCCGGCCTCCCGGACCCGCATCGTCGACCTCATCGGTACCGGCGAGCAGCAGGGCGGCGTGCTGATGACCGACGGCCGCGGCCTGGTCGTCCCGGGGCACGAGGGCGGCTTCTTCGTCGGACCGACCGTGATCGACCACGTGCGGACCGAGATGGACGTCTACCGGCAGGAGATCTTCGGGCCCGTGCTCTCGGTGCTCCGGGTCGACACGGTGGACGACGCGATCGCGCTGGTCAACGCCAACCCCTACGGCAACGGCACCGCGATCTTCACCTCGAGCGGCGAGGCGGCCCGCCGCTTCCAGCGCGGGGTGCACGTCGGGATGATCGGGATCAACGTCCCGGTGCCCGTACCGATGTCCTACTACTCCTTCGGGGGCTGGAAGGACTCGCTGTTCGGCGACAAGCATGTCCACGGCGGCGAGGGCGTGTCGTTCTACACCCGGGCCAAGGTCGTCACGGCCCGCTGGCCGCACGTCGAGCACCCCGCAGACGCCAGTTTCCACTTCCCCACCTCCAGCTGACCACTACAAGAAGGCAGGCATCATGAATCCAGATCTCTCGCGCCGGCGAGCCACGCTCCGCCGACGGACGACGCTCGTCGCGACGGCCGCCGTGCTCGCCCTCGGCCTCGCCGCTTGCAGCAGCGGCGGCGGTAAGGCGAGTACGACCGCCGACGCCGGCAGCGGCGGCAAGGTGGCCTCGACGCCTCGACTGACCATCGCCGTCGTCACGCACGAGTCCCCGGGTGACTCGTTCTGGGACAAGATCCGGGCGGGCGCGGAGGCGGCGGCGGCCAAGGACAACGTCGACCTGAAGTACTCCCAGGACCCCGACGGCGGCAAGCAGGCCGGGCTCGTCCAGAACGCGGTCGACAGCAAGGTGGACGGGATCGCCGTCACGCTCTCGCACCCGGAGCCGCTCAAGCCGGCGGTTCAGGCGGCCGTCTCGGCCGGCATTCCGGTGGTCGCTTTCAACTCCGGCATCGACCAGTGGAAAGACGTCGGCGCGCTGATGTACTTCGGCTCCGACGAGACCGTGGCGGGTACCGCCGCGGGAAAGCGGATCGCCGACGGCGGCGGCAAGCACCCGCTCTGCGTGATTCAGGAGCAGGGCTCGGTCGCCCTCGAGGCCCGCTGCGCCGGCGTCAAGAAGAGCGCGCCGGGTACCGAGAACATCAACGTCAACGGCACGGACCTCGCCTCGGTGACGTCCACGATCGCGGCGAAGCTCCAGGCGGACCCGTCGATCGACTACGTGGTCACTCTCGGGGCGCCGATCGCCCTGGCAACCCTCGACGCGGCCAAGCAGGCTGACAGCAAGGCCAAGGTCGTGACGTTCGACCTCAACGCCGACGTCGCGAAGGCCATCGCGGCCGGGACGATGGAATTCTCGATCGACCAGCAGCCGTACCTCCAGGGCTACGAGGCCGTGGACTCGCTGTGGCTGTACGTGACCAACCGCAACGACATCGGTGGTGGGCTGCCCGTGCTCACCGGACCGTCCTTCGTCGACAAGGACAACATCGCGGCCATCGCGAAGTACGCGGCCAAGAACACCCGTTGAGCCCGCCTGAGTCGGGAGCGGCCCGTCCGCTCCCGGCTCAGTTCAGCGACCACCCGATCGACTCCCGGAGCGCCCCATGAGTTCTGTCACTACACAGGCACCGACGCCCGCTACCCGCAACGAGACCCCTCGGCCCGCGCGCCCGTCCCTGCTGCACGCCCTACTGGCCCGGCCCGAGTTCGGAGCCCTGATCGCCGCCGCCGGGATCTATGCGTTCTTCTTCGCCGTGGCGCCACCGTTCCGGCACCTCGCGTCGCTGTCGAACGTGCTGTACCAGAGCTCGACCCTCGGCATCGTGGCCGCCGGCGTTGCGCTGCTGATGATCGGCGGCGAGTTCGACCTGTCGGCCGGCGTCTCGGCCGTGACCTCGGCCCTGACGGCCTCGATGTTCAGCTACCAGCTCGGGCTCAACCTGTGGGTGGGTGCGATGGTCGCCCTGGCCCTGGCGCTGCTGATCGGGTTCGTCAACGGCTACCTGGTGGTCAAGACGCACATCCCCAGCTTCCTGGTGACCCTGAGCACGTTCTTCATCCTGCAAGGCTTGAACCTCGGCGTCACCAAGCTGCTCACCGGCACCGTCGCGACCGCCAGCATCTCCGAGATGGACGGGTACAGCCAGCTCCAGGCCGTGTTCAACGCCGCGTTCCACGTCGGCGGGATCACGATCCGCATCACGGTGATCTGGTGGCTGCTGTTCGTGGCGCTGGCCACCTGGATCATGCTGCGCACCAAGATCGGCAACTGGATCTTCGCCGTCGGCGGCAACCCGGACAGCGCGCGGGCCGTCGGCGTGCCCGTCGCCCGGGTCAAGATCGGCCTGTTCATGGGCGTCTCGTTCCTCGCCTGGTTCTACGGGATGCACCGGCTGTACGCGTTCAACACCGTGCAGTCGGGGGAGGGCGTCGGCAACGAGTTCCTCTACATCATCGCGGCCGTCGTCGGCGGCACGCTGCTCACGGGCGGCTACGGGTCCGCGGTCGGGTCCGCCATCGGCGCGTTCATCTTCGGGATGACCACCCAGGGCATCGTGTACGCCGGCTGGGACCCGAACTGGTTCAAGGCGTTCCTCGGCGTGATGCTGCTGCTCGCGGTGATGGTGAACCTGTACGTCAAGAAGCTCTCCAGCACACGGAAATGAGGTAGTGGCCATGACGGACACGACGTTGGACGCGCCCACCTCACCGGTGAGCGCCGGCAAGACCCTGATCGAGATGGACGGCATCGGCAAGTCGTACGGGGCCATCCGGGCCCTGGAAGGCATCAACCTGCGGGTCAACGCCGGCGAGGTGACCTGCGTGCTCGGCGACAACGGCGCCGGGAAGTCCACGCTGATCAAGATCATGTCCGGGCTGCACCCGCACACCGAGGGCACGCTCACGATCGACCAGCAGGAGACGCACTTCTCCTCACCGCGCGAGGCCCTGGACCGCGGCATCGCGACCGTCTACCAGGACCTCGCCGTCGTCGGCCTGATGGAGGTGTGGCGCAACTTCTTCCTCGGCTCCGAGCTCAAGAAGAGCCGGTTGCCGCTCGCGCCGATGGACATCGCCAAGATGCGCAAGACCGCCGACGAGGAGCTCCGCAAGATGGGGATCCACATCAAGGACATCAACCAGCCGATCGGCACGCTCTCCGGCGGCCAGCGGCAGTGTGTCGCGATCGCGCGCGCGGTCTACTTCGGGGCCCGCGTGCTGATCCTCGACGAGCCGACGGCGGCCCTGGGCGTCAAGCAGTCCGGTGTGGTCCTGAAGTACACCGCGGCCGCACGCGAGGCCGGGCTCGGCGTCGTGTTCATCACCCACAACCCGCACCACGCCTACCTGGTCGGCGACCACTTCATCATCCTCAAGCTCGGTCGCCGGGTGCTGGACAAGCGGCGCTCCGAGGTCACCCTCGACGAGCTGACCACCGAGATGGCCGGTGGCCAGGAGCTCGCCGAGCTGTCCCACGAGCTCAAGCGATAGCGGGGGCTGGGAAGCACAGGGGAGCCCGCGATGCCGCAGCAGATCAGCGACGACGAGTGGCGCCGGCTGCTCCAGACCCGTGCCACCCGGCCGGAGGCCGTGGCGGAGGCGTACGCACAGCGCCGCCGTCCGGCCGGGCTGCTGTCCGACGACGGCACGATCTTCCTGGTCGCGGCCGACCACCCGGCCCGCGGGTCGCTCGCGTCCGGCACCGATGCCATGGCGATGGCCAACCGGCGTGGCCTGCTCGAACGCCTGATGACGGCCCTGTCCCGTCCCGGGGTCGACGGCGTCCTCGGCTCGCCCGACATCGTCGAGGAGCTGCTGCTGCTCGGCGCGCTCGAGGGCAGGGTCGTCGTGGGATCGATGAACCGGGGCGGGCTCGACGGGGCCGCGTGGACCATGGACGACCGGTTCACCGGCTACGACGCCGCGAGCATCAAGGCCTGCCGGCTCGAGGGCGGCAAGATGCTGCTGCGTATCGACGACGAGGATGCCGGCACCGCGCCCACCATCCACGCGTGCGCCCGCGCGGTCACCGAGCTCGCCCAGCACAAGCTGATGGCGATGATCGAGCCGTTGCCGTACCACCGGGACACCTCCGGGTTCCTCGTGCTGCGCAAGGACACCGCGTCCTTGGCCCGCGCGGTGACCGTGGCCTCGGCGCTCGGGACCACGAGCGCGTACACCTGGCTGAAGATGCCCTCGTGCGACGAGCCCGAGGTCGTGTACGGCGCGACCTCCCTGCCGTGCGTGGTCCTCGGCGGGGTCCCGGGCCCGGATCCCGAGGCCGACCTCGCCTCGTGGGGCCGGACGCTGTGCCAGGACTCGGTGCGCGGGCTCGTCGTCGGGCGCACCCTGCTCTACCCGCCCGACGGCGACGTCGCGCGCGCCGTGGACGCGGCTGCCGCCCTGCTGGCGCGGGCGTCGCGTGCCACCTGACACCCCGCCGCCCGACCACCGGGTGTCCGAGATCCTCCTGCCCCGATTCACAACCCGATTCACACCCACTGTGAGGTTCGCATGACGATCGTTATCGGTTACGTCCCCACCCCTGTGGGCGAGGCAGCGCTCGCGCGGGCCGGCGAGGAGGCCCGGCTGCACGGCGAGCGGCTCGTCGTCGTCAGCTCGACGCGGGGGGAGTCCAACGTGGACCCGTCCTACCCGCAGACCCCGACCCTCATGCGGCTGGTCACCGAGCTGGGCGCGCAGGGGGTCGAGGTCGAGGTCCGCCACAAGGAGACGTCCGGCGGCCCGGCGGACGAGATCCTCGACGCCGCCGAGGACGTCGGCGCGAGCCTGATCGTCATCGGTCTCCGGAAGCGCACCGCCGTCGGCAAGCTCATGCTCGGCAGCACCGCGCAGACCGTCATCCTCAAGGCGCACTGCTCGGTCCTCGGGGTGCGGACCTGAAGCGTTCACCTGTGCCATTCTTTGTGCGGCAGTGAGCCCGGAACGAGCCGGGAATAACAGTTGAGCAGGGAAAGGTCGTTGCATGGCCAGGAGTGGCGCGCGGGAGAACGTCCAGCTGATCGCGTACGCGGACCGGTTCGGGGGCAGCCTGCCGGGGTTGCGGAAGATCCTGGACGGACCGCTCGCCGGGGTGTTCACGGGGGTGCACATCCTGCCGTTCTTCACCCCGTTCGACGGCGCGGACGCCGGCTTCGACCCCGCCGACCACGCCGCCGTCGACCCGCGGCTCGGCACGTGGGCGGACGTGCGGGCGCTGGCCGGGGAGTACGACCTGATGGTCGACCTGATCGTCAACCACGTCTCGGCCGATTCGGCCGAGTTCCAGGACGTCGTCGCGCGCGGTGACGCGTCGCCGCACGCCCGGATGTTCCTGACCATGGACGACGTGTACCCGAACGGCGCGACCGAGGCCGAGCTGGTCGGGATCTACCGCCCTCGTCCGGGGCTGCCGTTCACTCCGGTGACCCTCGGCGGCGTCCGCCGGCTGGTGTGGACGACGTTCACCAGCCAGCAGATCGACCTCAACCTGGCCCACCCGACGGGCCGGGCCCACCTGGACAAGGTGCTGAGCACGCTCGCCGCCGGTGGCGTCCGGATGCTCCGCCTGGACGCGGTCGGGTACGCGATCAAGACTGCAGGCACGTCGTCGTTCATGACGCCGCAGACGCTGGAGTTCATCGACGAGCTGACCGCCCAGGCGCGTGCGCTCGGGGTGCAGGTGCTCGTGGAGATCCACGCCCACTTCGAGCGGCAGATCGCCATCGGCTCCGCCGTGGACAGGGTCTACGACTTCGCGCTGCCGCCGTTGCTGCTGCACTCGCTCTACACGGGCGACGCCGACCCGCTGCGCCGCTGGCTCGGAGCGCGCCCGGTCAACGCGGTCACCGTGCTGGACACCCACGACGGGATCGGGGTGATCGACGTCGGCCCCGACCAGATGGCGGAGGGGCACCCGGGGCTGCTCACGCCCGACCAGGTGCACGACCTCGTCGAGTCCATCCACGAGCGCTCGGGCGGGCAGTCGCGCGAGGCGACCGGCTGGGCCGCCTCGAACCTCGACGTGTACCAGGTCAACTGCACGTACTACGACGCCCTCGGCCGGGACGACGGCGCGTACCTGCTCGCGCGGGCTGTGCAGTTCTTTACCCCGGGGATCCCGCAGGTGTACTACGTCGGGCTGCTCGCGGGCGAGAACGACATGGACCTGCTGGCCCGGACGGGGGTCGGCCGGGACATCAACCGCCACAGTTATACGGTCGGCGAGATCGAGCAAGACCTCGCCCGCCCGGTCGTTGCGGCACTCGTCCGGCTGATCCGGTTCCGCAATGCCCACCCGGCCTTCGACGGCGAGTTCGAGGTCGGCGGGACCGGGTCGCTGCTCACCATGACCTGGCGCGCCGGCGATCACACCGCGTCGCTCGAGGCGGACCTCGCGAACGCCACCGCGACCCTGCGCTGGACCGCGGCCGACGGCGACCTGCACACCGTGGGCGACCTGCTCAGCGGGGAGCTCATGTACTGACGACTCGTCGGGCCGTTGTGAGCCGCTTCGCGTGGTCCGCCTCGTGCCCGACGAGCGCCCCGGCGGCGCTGGACCGGGGTGTCCGTACCGGACGTCGCGCCGCCGGCTTCGTCGTTGAGTGATTATTGGAGAATTGCGATAGAGGCGGATAGAACTAGAGAGAAGTCCTCGCTCGGCGGGTCGCCGGCGCGACTCGGCCTGCGGCGACACGCACCAGCACCGCCCGTCCGAGCGCGGCCCCGGCCGCGGCTCCGGCGGTGTTGAGGATGACGTCGTCGACGTCGGCCGCGCGGCCCAGCATCAACTGGGCCACCTCGATCGACAGCGAGAGGGCGAAGAGGGCCGCGGTCGCCGTCCGGACTCGCCAACCCAATGCGAGCGCGGCGAGCAGGCCGACCGGCAGGAACATCACAGCATTCCCGACGATGTTCAAAGCGCCGACGGGGCCGTTGACGTTCGCGAGCTGGCGGGCGATGCCCCGGAACGGGATGACGTTGACGCCGGAGTAGAGGTTCGTCGGCACGAGTGTGACCGCGAGGACGGAGATCACCGCCCCGACGAGCAGCGTGCGCAGGGCGCCGCGCGCCGCGCGGCCGTAGTCGCGGACGCGCAGCGCGGGGACGGCGGTGATCCCCGCTGCGGCGAATGCCCCGGCCAGGATCAGCACCAGCAGGCCGAGGGGTACGTATCGCAGGAAGTCCATCTGGGTGAGTGTGCCCGCCGCTTGGTTCACGCACTGGTGAGTTCGCCATTCTGCTTCGAGTTCGTCGATCGAACGCGCGTAGTCGTGCGCGGAACGTCATGATCGCGCGGTCGTAGCCAAGGCTTCGCGGCACGGAATCACCCGAGTCGTCAGCCGCTACGCGGCCCCTGGTACGCGCAGGGGCTGACACATCCGAGGGCCCCCGTTGTGTCAGCCCGAGCGCGGTCCCTGGCGCGCGCAACGGCTGACACGTGGTGGGGGCGTGGCTGCAGGGCGGTACCGGTTGATCCGGTACCGCCCCGCAGGTTGTGACTCGCAGGCGGGCACGTGGTTCGGGTGCCCGACTTCCTCAGGCGCTCGAGGTGGTCACGTGTCCGACGTACTCACGTCTGACGTTTTCACGTCCGACGTCGTTACGGCCGAGTGTGCTCAGCCGTTCGTGAAGAGCGCGTTGATCTGGTCGTTTGCCTTGTCGTAGACGTCGGTGCTGCCCGTGCCGCCGAGGAACGTCTCGCCGGCAGCCTTCATGATGGCGCTCACCTCGGTCCAGTGCTTGGCGATCGGCGCGAGGTGGGTCGTCTTGTCATCGACCTGGACCGTGAAGGCCGAGGTGTCGTAGCCCTTGGCCGTGAACGCGGCCTTGGCCTTGTCGAGGGACGTCTTGATCGCGGGGAAGACGACGGCCTGGCTGGCGATGACGTCCTGGCAGGCGGGCGAGGCGAGGTACTTGACCCAGGCCCAGGACTCGTTGGGGTGCTTGGTGCCGACGTAGATCGAGTCGGCGAGGCCGTTGAAGACGCTCGCGCGCTTGCCGGTCGGGCCGACCGGGGTCGGTGCGATCGCGGTCTTGATGCCCTTGAGGGTCATGTAGGCGTTCGTGTTCCAGTCACCCTCGGTGACCATGGCGCTCGCGCCGGAACCGTAGGCCTGCTGAGTGCTGACCCCGGACTGGGCGATCTTGAGCGACGGCATGTAGCCCTTCGCGATCAGGCTGCGCCACCAGGTCATGGTGTCCTTGAACTCCTTGGAGTTGTAGTTCCACTTCGTGCCCCACGGGTTCTTGTTCGCGTACTCGAACCCGTTGCCCATGGCGTACTCCGACCACTCGGTCTGTCCGAACGCCTCGCCCGAGCCCGCCAGGCCGAGGCCGTAGGTCTTGACCTTGGTCTTGTCGAAGCCGGGCTGGTTGCCGTGCACGCCGTTCTTGTCGACGGTGAGGGCGGCGATCGCCTTCTCGTAGGTGCCACCGTCCTTGGTGTTCCACGCGAGGTTCTTCATGTCGTCGGCCGTCAGGCCGGCGGCCTTGACCATGGCGGTGTTGTAGAACAGGCCGACGGTGTCCCAGTCCTTGGGGAGGCCGTAGCGCTTGCCGTCCTCGGTGACCCACAGGTCGGCCAGGCCGTCCTGGTAGATGCCCAGGTCGAGCTTGTCCTTCTTGACCAGGGGGGCGATGTCCATGATCTGCTTCTGATCGGCGAACGTCGGGTACTGCGAGAGGTGGTCGGTGAAGACGTCGGGCGCGGTGCCGGCGACGAAGTCGTTCGTCAGCGAGCCCCAGTAGTCGTCCCAGCCGAACTGCGAGATCTTGACCTTGACGCCGGAGTCCTTCTCGAACCCGTCGGCGCACTTCTGATACGCGCCGAGCTGGTTGGTGTCCCAGAGCCAATAGTTGATCTGGGTGCCCGACTTGGGAGTGCCGGAGCCGGCGCCGGCGTTGGTGGAGCTGGAGCCAGAGCCGGAGCTACAACCGGCTACGAGCAGGATTGGGACGACGGCGAGCGCGGCGAGCGCCCGGACGTTGCGACGCATGGGGAGTTCCTTTCATAGGTACGGCAAGGGATTTTTCGAGGGGTGGGGCTGTGTTCCGGCCGCCGGGGTGACGAGCCGGCGTCGTGCTACTTGATGCCGGTGAAACCGATCGAGTTGATGATCCGTTTTCCGATGAGGGCGTAGAGGACAAGGATGGGCAGGGCCGCGATGAGGGTCGCTGCCATGAGGCCCGCCCAGTCGGGACTGCCCTGGGGGGTCTGGGACTTGAAGACGCCGAGTGCGACGGTGAGCACGCGGACGGACTCGGCCTTGCCGACGAGGAGCGGCCAGAAGTAGTCGTTCCAGGACGCGATGTAGGTCAGCAGGGACAGGGTCGCGATGGGTGCGGAGGACATCGGGACGATGATGGTGAAGAACACCCGGAACTTCCCGGCGCCGTCGATCATGGCGGCCTCCTCGATCTCCTTGGGGATGCCGAGGAAGAACTGCCGCAGGAAGAAGACGGCGAACGGTGTCATCAGCAGGCCGGGGAGCACGATCCCGAGGTAGGTGTCGAGCAGCCCGAGGTCCTTGATGAGGATGAAGTTCGGCAGCATGGTGAAGATCGGCGGGACCATCAGCGCCGTGATGAAGGCGAAGAACAGCTTGTCCCGCCCCGGCCATTCGAGCCGGGCGAAGGCGTACGCGGCGAGCGCGCAGAAGAAGACCTGCCCGATCGTGGTGGAGGTCGCCACGATGAGGGAGTTCTTGAGGTAGAGCCAGAAGTTGACGCTGGCTCCGGAGCCGCCCTGGGCGATGGCCTCGGCCTGGGTCGACAGGCCCAGCACCCGCTGGAACGCGCCGAGGGTGAAGTCCGCCGGCAGCAACGAGGAGGAGTTCGCGGCCAGCGAGCGGGTGTTGGAGAACGCGGTGCGCAGCATCCAGTAGAACGGGAACAGCGTGAGCAGGACCGACAGGCCCATGAAGACCCAGGCGAGGGCGCGCCCGATCGGGAGCTTGCGCTTCTTGGTGTTCAGCGGGGGCCGGTCCAGGACGGCCCGGGTGGCGGTGGAGACGGGCATGTCGTTGTCCTTCATGACAGGTCCGACTCGCCGGCGCGCAGCAGCTTGATCTGCGCGAAGGCTACGGAGGCGAGGATGACGAAGAGGACCACCGAGATGGCCGAGGCGTACCCGAAGTCGAATCGGGTGAACGCGAGGTCGTAGATGTAGTAGTAGATGACCCGGGTCGCGTTGACCGGTCCGCCCTGGGTGGTCACCGCGACGGTGTCGAAGAGCTGGAACGAGCCGGTCACGGTGATCACCAGGACCATCGCGAGCACGGGGCGCAGCAGCGGGATGGTGATCTTGAAGAACGTGCGCACCTCGCTCGAGCCGTCCAGGGCGGCCGCCTCGTACAGGCCGGTCGGGATGGTCTGCAGCCCGGCGAAGATGAGCAGCGCGGTGTACCCGACGTGCCGCCAGACGTTGACGAACGCGATGGTGGGGATCGCCCAGAAGGAGTCGCCGAAGAACGCGACCTTGTCGATGCCGACCCACTCCATGATCTGGTTCACGATGCCGACCTGGTAGTCGAGCATCCAGTACCAGCTCAGCGCGACGACCACGTTCGCGATGAGGTACGGCATGAGCAGCGCCCCGCGCACCGCCATGGACTTCGTGAAGCGGTGCATCAGGACCGCGATGGTCAGCGCGAGGATCGTCTGGGCGCCGATGTTCAGCACCACGTACTCCAGCGTCACCTTGAACGCGTTCCAGACCAGGTTGTCGCCGATCAGCTTCTGGTAGTTCGCCGTGCCCACCCACGTCGGCGGCGACAGCACGCTGAAGTCGGTGAAGCTGTAGTACACCCCGCGGAGCGCGGGCCAGACATAGAAGATCAGGAAGCCGAGCGTCGCCGGACCGACGAACAGCAGCGCGACCTTCAGGTCGTTGCGCTCACGCCGGCGCTTCGGACGACGTCCGCGTTCCGGCGCCGCGCGGGTCGGACCCCGCACATCGAGCGGTGTTGTTGGTGTGGTTGTCATGGTTCCTCTTCGCGCCTCGTTGCGGTGGGGATCAAACGTCGGTGGTGCGACTCAGAGCCGCGTGGCTGCCAGCAGGACAAGTCGTTCAGGGAGCAGGTCCGGGGCCTGCACCCCCACATCGGACAGGACCCGTCCCGGCAGGACGATCCCGTCCGCCCACCACGGCGGCGGAGCGTGCCCGCCGAGGGAGGGGGCAGCGGTGGCCGGCTCGAGCGGGGCGAGCCGGTAGTCGGCGTCGGGGTCGAGGCCGGGCAGGCGGACCCGCCCGGGCGGTGACCAGACCGAGGTGGCGATCGTGACCAGGGCGAACACGGCCTCCGAGCCGTCGGCCGCGACGACGCCGTGCACGAGCAGGGCCGCGTCGGGGTGGTCGCCGTGCACAGACCGCCCGGTGTGCAGCAGGTTGCGCTTCTCCTTGTAGAGCTCGATCCAGCGGGCGAGCTCGGCGCGCTCGGCGTCGTCGGCCGTGCGCAGGTCCCACTCGACGCCGAGGTGACCGAACAGGGCCGTGCCCGCCCGGAAGCCCAGCGTGTGCCTGCGCCCCGTCGAGTGCGACTCCGGTGAGCCGATGTGCGCTCCGACGAGCTCGGGCGGCAGGAGTAGCCCGGTCCAGCGCTGGATCTGCTGGCGCTCGAGGGCGTCGATGCAGTCGCTGGCCCAGATCCGGTCGGTGCGTTCCAGGATGCCGAGGTCGGCGCGCGCGCCGCCCGAGGAGCACGACTCGATCTCGAGGCGCGGGTGCCGGTACTTCAGCGCGTCGATCAGCCGGTAGACGGCCAGCGTCTGGTCGCGGACGCCCGCCCGGCCGTGGGACGTGCTCCCCGCCTCGACCAGGTCACGGTTGTGATCCCACTTGAGGTAGTCGATGGCGTACTCGCGGACCAGGGTGTCGAGCCGTTCGAGGATGTACTCGAACGCGGCGGGGTTGGCGAGGTCCAGCACCTGCTGGTGGCGTGCCTCGGGCGGCAGCCGGTTGCCGGTGGACAGGATCCAGTCGGGGTGTTTGCGCGCGAGGTCGGAGTTGACGTTGATCATCTCCGGCTCGACCCACAGGCCGAACTGCATCCCGGCGGCGCGGACGTGCTCGACGAGCGGGCCGAGGCCGTCGGGCCACACGTTCTCGTCGACGTACCAGTCGCCGAGCCCGGCGTGGTCGTCGCGGCGGCCGCGGAACCAGCCGTCGTCGACCACGAAGCGCTCGACGCCGACCTGCGCCGCCGAGTCGGCCAGGGCACTGAGGGTCGCGAGGTCCTGGTTGAAGTAGACGGCTTCCCAGGTGTTGAGCACGACCGGACGGGCCGTGCTCGGGTGCTGCCTGCGCCCGCGCATGAACTCGTGGAACCGCGCGGACATCTCGTCCAGTCCCCGGCCCCACGAGGCGTAGATCCACGGGGAGGCGTGCGCCTCGCCGGGAGCGAGGGTGCCCTCGCCCGGCAGCAGCAGCTCGCCGCCGCCGAGGAACCCGTAGCCGGCCGCGGTGCGCTCGGCGAGGGTGCGGTGGTTGCCGCTCCACGCGACGTGCATGCCCCAGACCTCGCCGCTCTCGAAGGAGAACCCGGGCTCGCCGGCGATGAGCAGCAGCGTGGCATCCGCCCCGGTGCGGCCGCGCCGGTTCTCGCGCAGGTGGGTACCGAGGGTCAGCGCGTGGCGCTGCGGCGAGCGCTCGCGCAGGTGCCGCCCGGTGAAGTCGAGGACCTCCAGCGCGCGGGTGGGGATCGGCAGGGCGAGCAGCACGGCGTCGAGCGTGTAGTCGGCGGCCCGGGAGGTGTTGGTCACCGTGGCGCGCGTGCGGACCAGGCCCGACGCCGTCAGCTCCACCTCGAGGTCGACGCGCAGCCCGGCGTCGTGGTCGGTGGCCTTCACGGTGAGCCGGTGCGCGATGTTGTTCTTCGGGGAGTCCAGCGTGAGGTCCTCCACGAAGAACGCGGGGGAGAAGTCGTGGCCCGCGCGGTGCCCGGACACGCCGGGGGTGCCGAGCCAGCCGGCCGACTGCTCGGGGAGCAGGCTCAGCGGGACGACGTGGTCCACGGCGTTCGTCACGATCTGCGGGACCGAGGCCGTGCGGAGCGAGTTCAGCGCGGCGTCGGACAGCTCGCCCAGGTCGGCACCCCAGTGCAGGACCCGCGGAAGTCGGACCCCGGCGGTGTCGAGCACGAGGCTTGCGCCGCCTGCTCGCAGGTGGACCACACCACCCAAGATCGTGTCGGGCTGCTTCATGGAGCTGACTCCTTTGTCTTCACCAGAGGCGACGCCGTCCCGAGTGATGACTTAGTGTCGCCACGGAACTATGGCGCTGTCAAGACACGAACGAGTGACGAAAGATCACGCTCTGGTCACGATTTGTCCCACTGCCAATAGTTCTGTTGGAGAACTAAAGTCTGGGGCTGGCACAATCGCAGGCAACCGCAATCGGAGGATCCTCGTGACATCGCTGGCACCGAGCTGGACCCCGCTGAGCGGTGCCAGTCACGCGGTTGCGCTCGATGTGCTGATCAACGGACCCCTCTCGCGCGCGGAGCTCGCCCGCCGTCTCGAGCTGTCGGCCGCGAGCCTCACCCGCCTCGCCGGTCCACTCGTCGAGGCCGGGCTGCTGGTCGAGGTCGGTCCCCGCAACGGTGGTTCCGGCAACGGCGACACCCGCATCGGCCGCCCGGAGCGGCTGCTCGACGTCGTGCCGACCTCGCACCACTTCATCGGCATCAAGCTGACCGCCGACACCGCCTACGGCGTCCTGACGACGCTGCGCGCCGAAGAGGTCGCCTCCGAGCACCTCCCGTTGACCGATCGTGACCCGCGCGCCGTCGTGCAGGTCGTGGCCGACCTCGTCACGCACCTGCGCCGGCACGGGCCGGCCGTCACCGCGGTGAGCATCAGCCTCGGCGGGCTTGCTGCCGACCACTCGATCGTGACCGCGGCACCGTTTCTCCAGTGGGCCGACGTGCCGTTCGGAAGGATGGTCGAGGAGCTCACCGGGCTGCCCACCGTCGTCGAGAACGACCTCATCGCACTGACCGAGGCCGAGCACTGGTTCGGCGCGGGGCGCGGTCTGGACCGGTTCGCGGTGCTCACGGTTGGCGCGGGGGTCGGCTACGGGCTCGTGGTCCGGGGCCATCAGATCGCGAGCCCCGACGCCGGGCTGGGTCTCATCGGGCACGTCCCGCTCGACCCGGCCGGGCCGACGTGCTTCGCCGGCCACCGAGGCTGCTCGACCGCGATGCTCACGATGCCGAGCATCGCGGCGGCGGCATCCGTCGCGCTGCGACGGCGGGTCGGCTACGACGAGGTGCTGGACCTGGCGGTCGCCGGTGACCCCGCGGCGACGCGGATCGTGGCCGATTCGGGTCGCGCGCTCGGCCGGCTCATCGCGCTGGCTGCGAACTTCACGATGCCGGAGCGCGTCGTCATCGGCGGTGAGGGCGTGCGCCTGGTCGATGTCGCCCGGGCCGAGATCGACGAGGCGCTCGCCGAGGACCGCGACCCGCAGGCCTCCCGGATGCCGATCGTGGTGCTGCCCGGCAGCTTCACGCAGTGGGCCCGTGGCGCGGCGGTCATCGCCATCCAGACGTACGTGCTGGGCGCCGGCTGACGCGCTGGCGCCCCGCGCTGTGGCCGTGCCGTTCGTCACGTTAGTTGGTTCTGGCCTCGTTCGCGCCCTAAGGTGAGCCTGCCCTTACCGCGAACAGAACGGCTTGCCTCTCATGCGCTCGCTCAAAGGACCGGCCGTCGTGGCCATGGTTGCCGCCGTGCTCACTGTCGCGGCATGCGGTGGATCCGCCGCCGGCGACGACGCCGCGAAGCCCACCCTCACGCTGTACAACGCCCAGCACGAAGAGATGATGAAGCCCGTCGTCGCGGCCTTCGAGGCCAAGACCGGCGTCCAGGTCAAGATGCGCAGCGGCGACGACTCGGAGCTGTCGAACCTGCTGGTCCAGGAGGGCGACGCCTCGCCCGCGGACCTGTTCGTGACCGAGAACTCCCCGGGCATGAGCCTGGTCGCCAAGGCCGGGCTGTTCGCCGACCTCCCCGCGAAGACCCTCGCGCAGACCCCGAAGCAGTACGAGTCCACGGACAAGTCGTGGGTCGGGTTCGCGGCCCGGTCGACCGTCTTCGCGTACAACAAGAAGGCGATGCCCGCCTCGGCGGCGCCCGCCTCGCTGATGGACCTCGCCGATCCGAAGTGGAAGGGGCGCATCGGGATCTCGCCCGCCGGCGCCGACTTCCAGGCCATCGTGAGCGCCGTCGTGCAGCTCAAGGGCGAGAAGGTGGCCGCGCACTGGCTCGCGGGCCTCAAGACGAACGCCAAGATCTATGACGGCAACGCCACGGTGATGAAGGCCGTCAACGACGGGGAGATCGACGGCGGGGTCATCTACCACTACTACTGGTACGAGGATCAGGCCGAGGGCGGCGCCAACAGCGCGAACGTGGCCCTGAACTTCTTCAAGAACCAAGACCCGGGCGCGTTCCTGAGCGTCTCCGGTGCGGGCGTGCTCAAATCGAGCAAGCACCCCAAGCAGGCACAGCAGTTCGTCGAGTTCCTCACCAGCGCGGCCGGCCAGCAGGCCATCGCCAAGAGCAAGGCGCTGGAGTACACCATCGCGAGCGGCGTCCCGGCCAACCCGGTGCTGACCCCGATGACGGACCTGCAGCCCCCGACGGTCGACCCGACCTCGCTCAACGGACCCCACGTCATCAAGCTCATGCAGCAGGCGGGTCTGCTCTGAGTGTCTGACCTCGTGCGCACCTGCAGCACCCACCGGCCCTCGACGGGCCTGTGGGTGCTTCGCGGCGCCTGCCTGGTGGTCGCGGTGCTAGCCGTCCTGCCCCTGCTCTACGTGGCCTGGTACACCGTCGACGCCGGCTGGACGCAGGTCTCGCACCTGGTGTTCCGGGCGCGGGTCGGTGAGCTGGCCTGGAACACCCTGCGCCTCACGCTCGCCGCGATCGCGACCTGCGCGCTGCTCGGGGTCGGCGCGGCGTGGCTGATCGAGCGGACGGCACTGCGTGGTCGACGCGCCTGGCACGTGCTGATGGTCGCGCCGCTCGCGATCCCCGCGTTCGTGAACAGCTTCGCGTGGATCTCGCTGGCTCCTGCCCTGCACGGCTTCGGCGCGGCGCTGCTCATCGTCACGACGTCCTACTTCCCGCTCGTCTACCTGCCCGTGTCCGCGACCCTGCGCGGGCTGGACCCAGGGCTGGAAGAGGTCTCCCGATCGCTGGGGTTCGGCGCCGCGCGGACGTTCGCACGCGTGGTCCTGCCGCAGCTGCGGCCCGCCCTGCTCGGCGGCTGCCTGCTGGTAGGTCTGCACCTGCTCGCGGAGTTCGGCGCGCTGCAGATGCTCCAGTTCCCCACCTTCACGACGGCGATCTACGACCAGTACCGCTCGTCGTTCGCCGGCCCGGCCGCGAACTCCCTCGCGAGCGTCCTGGTGGTGGCCTGCCTGTTCCTGCTGCTCGCCGAGCTGCGGCTGCGGGGCCACGGGCGCCTGGCGAGGATCGGCCACGGAACGGCCAGGGCGTCGGTGCGCGTGCCGCTCGGGGGCTGGTCCGCGCCCAGCCTGTCCTTCGTCGCCGTCGTGGCGGCGCTCGCGGTGGGCGTGCCGGTGGTCAGCCTGTTCCACTGGCTGTGGGTCGGCACCTCGACGGCGTTCCCGATGGGCATCCTGGCGGCGACCCTGGGGCAGTCGTTCGCGCTCGGCCTCGCCGCGGCCGTCCTCACCACGGCGCTCGCGCTGCCGGTGGCCTGGTTCAGCGTCCGGCACGGCGGCAGGTTCGCCGTGCTGCTCGAGCGCAGCACCTATGTCAGCAGCGCGCTGCCGGGAATCGTCGTCGCGCTGGCGCTGGTGACCCTGACGATCCGCTTCGCGCAGCCGCTCTACCAGACGACCGCGGTCCTGCTGGCGGCCTACGTGATCCTGTTCATGCCGCGGGCCATGGTCAGCTGCCAGGCGGCGATCCGGCAGGTCCCACCCGTTCTGGACGAGGTCGCCGGGTCGCTCGGCGCCGGCCCGGTGTCCCGCGTGACGCGGGTCATCCTGCCGCTCATCGCGCCGGGCGTCGGTGCGGGCGCGGCGCTCGTCTTCCTCGCCGTGATCACCGAGCTGACCTCGACGCTGCTCCTCGCACCGATCGGCACCGAGACGCTCGCCACCAAGTTCTGGAGCTACAGCAGCAGCCTGTCCTACGGTGCCGCCGCGCCGTACGCGTGCCTGATGGTGCTGTTGTCCCTTCCCGCGACCTACCTCCTCACCCGACCAGCACGGGAGCAGACCAGCAGATGACAGCCCTCAGCGTGCGCGACCTGCGCAAGTCCTTCGGAGCCGAGACGGTGCTCGACGGCGTCGACCTGAGCGTCGAGGACGGCCAGCTGACGGCCGTGCTCGGCGCCTCGGGCTGCGGCAAGACCACCCTGCTGCGCCTCGTCGCCGGCTTCGATCGCCCCGATTCCGGCACGATCGCGCTGGGGGAGGGGACCGTGTGCGGCGACGAGGTGTTCGTCTCCCCGCAGCGGCGCCGCGTGGGGTACGTGCCGCAGGAGGGCGCGCTGTTCCCGCACCTCGACGTGTCGGCGAACATCGTCTTCGGCCTGCCTCGGACGGCGCGGCGCAAGCAGGATCGCGTCGAGGAGCTGCTCGAGCTCGTCGGGCTCGATCCGCGGGTCCGGCACCGCCCGCCGCGCGAGCTCTCCGGCGGGCAGCAGCAGCGGGTGGCCCTGGCCCGCGCGCTCGCACCGCGCCCGTCCCTGCTGCTGCTCGACGAGCCGTTCTCCTCCCTCGACGCGTCCCTGCGTGCGGAGACCCGCGAGGCAGTCGTGGTCGCGCTGCGGGCCTCGGGCGCCTCGGCCCTGCTGGTGACGCACGACCAGGGTGAGGCGATGTCGATGGCGGACCGGATCGCCATCATGCGCGAGGGCCGGATCATCCAGGCCGGCTCGCCCGCCGCGGTGTACGAGCAGCCGGTCGATGCCGAGACCGCGAGGTGTGTCGGGGACGCCGTCGTGCTGGCGGCGCACGTGCGGGACGGTCTCGCGGAGACCAGCGTCGGGCAGGTCCAGCTGAAGAACGCCACCTCGGACGGGCCGCTGCGGGTGCTGGTCAGGCCCGAGCAGATTCGCATCTGCGCTCCGCAGGACGGCGATCTCGGCGATCTCGGCGGGCTCGGCGGGCTCGGCGGGCTCGCGCGCGTCGAGCGGATCGAGTACTACGGGCACGACTCGATGGTCTGGCTGACCGTGCTCGCCACCGGCGAGCCCATCTCCGCAAGGATCCTGGGCGACGGCGCGCCGCCCCTCGGCGGGACCGTTCGGCTCGAGCTGGTCGGCGAGGGACTGCACTACGGGTCGCGTGCGCCGGAACGTTCGTTCGCCGGCGTGCCGAGCTGACGCCTGTCAGGCGCTGTCGCGAGCGATGACGGGCGCGGGGACCAGGGTTCCCGGCTCATCATCGCCGTGCGACAGCTCTCGCATCGCACGCCCGAACACCGCTTTCGCGATCGCCGCGAGCGGAATGCGCACGGTGGTCAGCGGAACGTCGAGCATCGACGCGTAGCCGACGTCGTTCCTCGGGCCGGCGATCTACATCAACAGCGACCGCTGGAAGACGCTCCCGCTGGCGCTCGCCGGATTCTCGTCGGCGATCTTCAACAGGGACTGCGTCCAGTCGGTGAACGGGACGGACACGCCGCTACTGATGGCGACGACGATCCTCTCCCCGCTAGCCTCCACCTTCTCCCGGTTGAGGTTGAGACTCGCAGCCACCTTCCCCGGCTGAACGTCCTACGTCGAGGTCCTACGTCGAGGTCCCACGGGACGTCAAACGTAGGACGTTAGGCTCACGGGTGTGACCCCGACGACGGCTGGCCCGCTGCGCCTCGCGCGCGCGGGCATCGTCGCCGGCGCCGTCCTCGGCCTCGCGGCGGGGGCGCACCGGATGGGCGGCGGCTCGCTCCCGGGGCCCCTCGCGATCCTCGCGCTCGGCGCGGTCCTCCTCGCGCTGACGACGGCGCTCGCGGGCCGGCGGCTCACCACGGTGGTGCTCGCGCTCGTGCTCGGCGGCGGGCAGTTCGCGCTGCACTGGATCTTCGACGCTCTGGCGCCGATGGGGTGCGCACCGGTCGCCGCGGCAGGTCCCGCACCGCCAGCTCTCGCGCACCTCGGGCACGCCGCCGGAACCATGCTGACGTGCGGCGGGATGCAACGCGGTCCGGCGGTGCCGCAGTCGAGCGAGGTCCTGCAGGCGCACGCCGCCGGCTCGCCCGCGATGCTGCTCGCGCACGTCCTGGCGACGTTGGCGACCGTGCTGGTGATCGCCTCGGGGGAGCGGACCCTGTGGTGGTTGCTGACCTGGCTGCGGCCGCTGGTCCAGGCGCCCGCGCGGCCGGAGGTGCGGGTCGTCGTCCGGCGGGGGCTGGTTCGGCTGCCCGCCGTGGTGCGCGCGCGGCGCGCGGTCTACCTGCGCACGTCCCCGCGTCGTGGTCCACCCCGCACCCCTGCCCCCGCGGCAGCCTTCGCCTGACGTCATGGACCCCCGCGACGTGCCCGACCCACCGGTCGGTCGCGCGCGGTCGCCCGCGGAGCGTCGACGGTGCGGGGGCCTGCCGCAGTCGACTCCGCTGGAGGGCGCGAACGCGCCCCGACCGAAGGACCTCCCCATGACTGCTCTGCCGACCCGAACCAGTTCCGTCCGTACCTACTCCGACGGGGAGGTCGTCGCGTGGGACGACGTCGCATTGACGCGCCGCGCCGCCGCTCGGACCCGGTCGTGAGCGGGGTCCGCATGCGGGGCCGCACACCGGTTCTCGCACTGGTTGCCGCGGGCGTTCTCCTCGTGGGTCTTGCCGGGCCGGCGTCCGCGCACGACACGCTGGTGTCGGTCACGCCGGCCGACGGATCGACGGTCGCGGTCGTCCCCGGGTCGGTCGACCTGGTGTTCGACGAGCCCGCGATGGCGCTCGGCACGGAGATCCAGGTCCTGGGGCCGGACGGCAAGAGCGTGAGCAAGGGCGCGCCGGTCCTGGTGAACGCCACCGTCAGCCAGCCGCTCACCGCGGTCCGCCCGGCCGGCGCGTACACGGTCGAGTGGCGGGTGACCTCGGCCGACGGCCATGCCA